>JBDSXE010000463.1:0-3534 GCA_039926325.1 Paracoccaceae bacterium
TGGCACGTGAGACCCAGCTTGTTGCCACTGTGCCCGAGCGTCATACTGAAGGGCTGCGCCGGGGCATGTATCGCTTCGCGCTGCCGGTCGAGGTCCCCGCGTTCACAATCTCGATGTTGTGGCATCCGCGCATGGACGGCGATCTGGCGCATCGATGGCTGCGGACATGTGTGCGATCAGTTTGTACAGCCCGGCCAAATGAGCGCAAGTGAGGCGGAGGGGTTTGCCGACATCGCGTCTTGCGCAGGGGCAAAGTGCATGCAGCGCGTATTGTCCGGAAGATCAGGGTGCGCACGCCGGTGCCGCTGCGGGTCTCGTACATCGCCTCTTCCAGATGCGGCATGCCGAGGCTCGGCACATCCCCTGGACCCGGCAGGCCGGTGCGCGGAGCTGCGGCAGAGTTAGCCGCCTCGCTGGACTGGAAGATGGGTATTCTTGACGAACTGCACGCCTTGGAATTTTACGATGCGCGGCCGGCGCAGCCATTTTGCATTGCTGACATCGGTCGTTCGTAGCGTAGCGGGCATTCACGAGGATCACATGGAACCCGTTCTCCTCAAGAATCTCGAAGGCCGGAACCCAATAAACACCAGTGCATTCTTTCACTACGGTCGTCACGCCAAGGCTTCGAGCCATGTCGCCAAATCGTGCACGTCGCATACTTGTGCCGCGGCGCGTCCGTCAATGTGGTGGAGATTTGGGCCGCGCTGCAGGGATAATCCGCAATGGCCATCGAGGACGATGGCTTAATGTGGAATGGCGAGCTTCAACGAAGTATCGAGAAAAAGCCTGATTCCCGCGGCCGCATTGACCCAAAAGTCCTCGGCGTCCTAAGCTTAGTCAGGGAGGAACTGTCGCCCGCTGCGGCGCCGGATTGCGTCACCGCGGTCAATATGCGTGCAAGCTTGGCGGGGAGGTCAAAGCTCTAGGGTGGTGTGGTCGTGATCAGCTTGGCAGCCATTTTCGCATGAAGGTTCTTCTTTTCGGGTGGCGATGACGCAGGCCTGTCCGGGGCGTCAAGGATGCGGGCAGCAGCGCCGTCGAGGTCGTCATACTGCGCGTGGCGCAAGGCCCAGAAGAAGGCTCCCAGACCGATGAGGCCAAGGCTGATGGAAACCGGGATCAAGAGGGAATAGTTCATTCTTCGAGTCCTTCTGCCGGGCGCAAAGCGACCCAGGCATGCCAAGTGCCGTGACCGAGTAGAGGAAAGATCACGATCAGGCCCAAAAGGCCGGTGGCCGCCGAAAGCGCAAATCCGAGGGTGACGATAAAACACCAAGGCAGAACCGCCCGCAGGTTCTGGATCGTCATTGCGAATGAGGTACCAAGGGCGGTCAGCGCGTCAACACGGCGCTCCAGCAGCATAGGGATGGAAAACAGGCTGATCGCCATGGCGAAGGCGGCGAACAGGCCTCCCACAGTGGACCCCGTCACGATCAAGGCCCAGCCGCGCGGGGTGGTCAGCAGTTGCGACAGGATATGATCGAAGCCGGGAAACGGCAGCAGCCCGAAGAACAGCGCATAAAGTAAATCGGCGGCGCGCAGCCACAGCATGACCAACAGGCACAGCAAAAGCCCGGCAAACGCAACTTGTCCGCCGGAACGCGGGCGCACCAGCAGCATCTGGCCCAGCGTTGCAGGGGATTTGCTGTGCAAACAGCGGCTCTTTTCGTAAAGGCCGATGGCTAGAAGCGGGCCAACCACAAGAAACCCCGACAGGGCGGGAAAGATCAGCCAGGGCAGATCCGCCCGGATCAGGCCAGAGATGACCAGCGCCGACAGCACAAAGACGCCAAGCCCGTAGATCAGGCTTTGCGCCGGATTGCTGCGCAGATCGGCCCCGCCTGCCGCAAGCCAGCCCAGAGCGGCGGTGCTCGGCAGATCGCGGGCGAAACGGTTGGTTTCGCGCAAGCGCGGTTGCAGGGCAGGAAGCGGTTCAAGCATGATTTCCCCTTCTCAACATTCCGGCGTTGCGGCTGGCAACTCTGGATCGACCGACGCGCAACCGGGATGCGAGGTGAAAGCCAGATGGGCAAAGCGCCAGTTCGCTCCAATGAACAACGTCAGCACCGCCACTACCGCCAGCAGGGCCCAAAGCCGGGTGTGCCGCGTCATTTTTCATCTCCGGTCCCGATGGCGGAGAGGTGTTCGATATACAGCGTCAGCATGCGGATTTGCGGATCTGAAAGCCGCGCCTGCCATGTCGGCATTACACCCTGCCGCCCGTTCATCAGCGTTTGACGAATCGTGACCTTGTCACCGCCATAGAGCCAATCCGCATCGGTCAGATTTTGCGCCCCTGTGCCTTCAACGCCCTTTGCATCTGCTCCATGGCAGGCCGCGCAATTGTTCTGAAACAACACCGCCCCTGCCGACGCGTCGCCGGCAATTACACCCGCGCTTAGGGTTGGGACATAGTCCACCAGCGTGTCGATTTCGGCCCGGGTCAGCATGGCGTCGCGCCCAAAGGCAGGCATCTGCGAGACCCGTGTATCGGGGTCGGTGCTGTTGATGCCATGGCGCAGGGTTGTCTCGATATCAGCCTCCGTGCGGCCCCAGATCCAGATCTTGTCGGCCAGGCGCGGAAAGCCGGGGCCGCCGATGCCTTCTTTGCCGTGGCAGGACTGACAGTTCTGGCCAAACAAAGGCCCTGCCGTTTGAAGCGCGGGCGTCAGCAGATCAGGATTGGCGCGGATCGTATCATAGCTTTCGGTTGCAACGGCATCCATCCAGCCGGCCCGCGCCACGGTGGCGGCCGCGATGTCGGCGGCGACGGCGGTTTTCTGATCTCCGCCCAGCAACCCTTTGGTAAAGGTGTGCCCCAATGGCCATGTCGGAAGCAGAATCCAAGCGATCAGGGCAAGAATATGGGTCACGGCTATAAAAAACAGCACGATACGCGGCACAGGCGTGTTCAGTTCCTTGATGCCGTTCCAGTTATGCCCGGTGGTCAGATAGCCGGAATGGGGGTCGCGTTCGTCTACGGACATGGCCGGTCCTCCGCTGCGAGGATCGAGTGCGCGGCGTGGTCGGCCGCCGCCTTGCGGGATGGGCGGTAGGTCTGGAACAGGACCACGACAAAAAACACCAGCAGGTAAAACATCCCAAAGCTTTTGGCGAGGAACAGCGCAAGATCGTGGCTCATGGGTTGTCCTCATTCAGCTTGTCGCCTTTGGCATAGGGCGCCTGGGTCAACTGGCCCAGAACTTGCAGATAGGCCACCAGCGCATCCATTTCCGTCACATTGGTGCCGCCCGAAAACCGCCGGACCGTGGTGACAGCACCGTAACGTTCAACTACACCTGCCGCCGCTGGGCTGTCGGGCGATGCCTGAGCGATGGCGTCGTGCGGCGCGTTGGCGATCATGGCGTCGGTGTAGGGCACGCCAAGTTCACGCAGTACGGTCAGATGCGCGCCAAGGTCATCCACCGCAAGATCGGTCGTGGCCAGCCACGGATAGGCTGGCATGATCGAAGTCGGCACAACGGCCCGCGGATAGGTGAGGTGCGCCACATGCCAAGCGTCGGAATATTT
>JBDSXE010000464.1:0-3669 GCA_039926325.1 Paracoccaceae bacterium
GTTGGCTGAGTTCACCCAAGACATGAAAGACAGTCTGATGTCGGGCCTGGACGATCTGTCGGACTCGGCCCGCGACCGGATTGTGGCGATGCGCGAACAGGCCTATGCGGCGCGCATTCGCGGTCAGAAGATGGCTGTTGGCGGCGCCCGTGAGGCGGGTCGACTGATCGATGATCACCCGGTTCTGGCGGGAGGCGTGGCGATGGCACTGGGCGTTGCGGTGGCAGCGTTCATGTCGCATGACCGCACCAAAGACGCTGCCGGGGATGCCGAAAAACAGCAGTCGCTGATGAACGACGCGCGGTTGCTGGCGCGGCGAGAACGCTACGCGGCCACTCGGGCGGCGAAAAGCGTTGTAGCCGAAGTGAAATCTGGTGCGAAGGCGGTGGCCGGGGCCGCCGACGACGCGGCTGACACGACTGTGGCGATCAAGCATCGCGTTCAGGATGATCTGGCGAAACCTCATACCACGAGTGAAGCAAGCAAGAAGCCGACTTCCGACGCGTCCAAATCAAGCCACTAAAGAATTCACGAGTCGTTGTGTGAATGGTGTAGAAATGCCGCCCTTGTCTGGGCGGCATTTCTATTGGTGCGCGATGGGAGGTAATTTCGGATCAAACGCAAACCGCGGTTGATCAAACACCCTTCAGCCAGTCATCGACCTCTGCTTCAGCGGCATCTCTGGCACGACCGTACTTTTCCTGAACCAATCCCACCAGTTCGGTTCGGCGGCCTTGGGCCTGGTGCCATTCATCATCGGTGATGTCGCCCCATTTGGCCTGCGCCTTGCCCTTTAGTTGCTTCCATTCGCCTTCGATTTCATCCCAATTCATCATGCTATCCTTCGAAATTGAAGTTGCAGGCTGCAACGGTGAAGGAACGCTGAAACCGCACATCGGGTTCCTAGCCGGAATTAGGCAGGCTCCGCCGATTTGGTGGCGTGGCGATCTTCGGCCTCGATCAGCGGGCGAAGATTGAAGTGGGCGCGCAGGGTATATTTGCTGTCGGTAACGCTGTTTTCCAGCTTGCCACCCAGCTGCAGCGAGAAGGCGGCCATAAGCTGTGCGCTGAGGCCGCCGGTGTCGTCTGGCGTGTCGGTTGTCGGCATCTTCTGGCCGCCCTCGACCGAAACTTCCATTGCAACAACCGCCGATTCTGGGCCAAGACGGGTCAGGCTCAGTTCAAAAAGCGGCGATGCGGCACCTGACGCACTGGCGAATTTGACCCCGTTCATCAGCCCCTCACCCACCAGCAAGGCCAGCGGCACCGCCTGATCCGGGGTCATGCGGATGTCGTCCAGATCCATCCGCAGATCGAAACTACGGTCCGGTCCTGCGGCCACATTGACCGTTTGCCGCGCGATGGCATCCAGCAGTTCGGCGGCGTGGACGTCACTGACGCCAGAGGTCTGGTAAAGCTCGCGGTGAATTGTGGCCAGGCTCATGACGCGGCTTTGCAGGCCCTTGATGACGGCCAAAGTTTCGGGCGTGCGCGCTTTACGCAAATGCATATTCATGATCGAGGCGATCATTTGCAGATTGTTTTTGACGCGGTGGTGAACCTCTCGCATCAAAACCTCTTTCTGGTGGAGCGCATCCTCCAGCTCTGCCTCGTCGCGCATCACGGCGTCGGTCATCAGTTCGTAGGCGGCAGCCATCTCGCGGATTTCCAGCGGAGCGCCAGCCACATCGACACTGTTGGTCATACGGTTGCCAGCGGCGAAGGACTTGATCGCGGTATTGAATCGGCGGATATGGCGGTTGACCAGACCTTCAACGGCAAGCCACGCCACGACAAGGCTTGCGATCCAGATCAGCGCCGGAAACAGCAATGGGATCGAGGTCAGTATTTCGTCAAAGCTGGTCCCACCTTCCGCCGGCCATGTGCCAAGCAGGAAAAGTTCGCCAGGAACCAAAGGGACGACCGAGTAAACCTTTTGATCGCCAGCCTCGGACAGGCCGGAAAATGACAGCGGCTGATCGGTCAGCAGGGATGTCAGCTTGCGATCTTTGGGTAGCGCGTTAGCGGCCGTGGACAGCCCGCCCGTCGCGATCAGCAGTTCGCCGTCGCTGTCAAAGGTCATCAGCTGCAGGGCACCGGCATCGGCCGCCCGCGCGACCATCATGTCCAGCTTGCGGTGCGGTAACGCCATGAAGACGTAGCCGAGATAAGTGCCCTGATCGTCATGGACGGGATTCGACACGGCAAGGATAGAGACGCCGGAAATCGGGCTGTTGGTGCTGACTGCAAGGCCGGGACCATCATCGCCGACCGTCGCTTTGAAAAGCGGGCTTTGCGAGATGTCCAGTTGCTGGCCGGTTGACGAGCAGCGCACCTGGCCGTTCAGCGGAATGTAACTGATCTGGGCGTATTGCGGCAGCGTGACACCGAGAGAGCGCAAGGCGGCCGTACACGCGGCATCGTCAGACAGCAACGGCTCGATGGTAAGGGCAAGGACTGCAGCGGAACCACGGGCTTCTTGAATCATGCGGACTTCGTTGGCAGCCGCCATCAGGGTTTCGCCCGTCAATGCCGCTTCGGAGCGGGCGCGCGTTTCGGAAATAGCGCGGACCGAGTTGACCATTGAAATCAGGCTAAGCGGCAACAGGACAACTGCCAGCAGGAATGCGATCTGAAAGCCCAGTCTTTGGACTATAGGTCGCCCATTCGCAGCCGTCATGCCGCCTCCGCGCCGCCTAACCCCGTCACACCCAGCAATTCGCTGCTGGTGTCAGAGACAGGGTTTTCGCCTTCGGCAAGGCCCAGCAACTCGCACAGCCGGGCGCGGGCGCGACTGGCGCGGCTTTTCACCGTGCCGACAGCGATGCCGATCATATTGGCGGCCTCTTCGTAGGAATAGCCGTTGGCACCCACCAGCATCAGGACTTCGCGGTGCTCGGCGGACAGGTTGTCGAACGCCGTGCGAAATTCGGAGAAAGCCAGTCTGCCATCATGGTCGGGTTTCACAAACAGCCGCCCGGCGTGGATGCCTTCGGGATCCGGCACCTCACGCTTGTGTTTGCGGCCATTGGAAAAGTAGGTGTTGCGAAGGATACGGAACAACCACGCGCGCAGGTTGGTCCCCGGTTCAAACTTTTCGATGTTGGTCCAAGCCTTGACGATGGTGTCCTGCACCAGATCGTCGGCCGCCGCCATGTTGCGGGTCAGACTGATCGCGAAGGCGCGCAAGGCGGGCAGGTGAAGGGTAAGTTCGTCGCGCGGATCACCCAGCGGCGCGGAACCGGTGGCGGATGAGACGGTCATTTCTTCGCCTCTTTCAGTCGAAGCTGCTCTAGCAGTTCCTTGAAGCGGTCGGGCACCTTTTCGTCCAGTGTCTCATCATAAACCCGTTTGAGGTTTGCATCTATTTGCGCCCGTAAATTAGCGGCGACTTTATTCTGTACCATCGCTTCCCACACACTTGTTTCCAGTCCCACAAACTTGCATGGAACTGAACGCATGCACAACGCGTTCGGTTCCGTGCGAAAATGACGGAAATAGGGGGAAAATTTTGATGCCATCGACCGATATGCCGGATCTTGCCACCACGATTGCCGCCAACCTGCCCTATCTTCGGCGCTACGCGCGTGCCCTGACCGGCAGCCAGACCACCGGAGACCGTTATGCCGCCGCCACGCTGGAGGCCATTTTGGCTGGCATCGGTGACCT
>JBDSXE010000465.1:0-2953 GCA_039926325.1 Paracoccaceae bacterium
GATGCCTGGATTCGCCCATAGTGGCCGATAAAATGGCGTCTTTTCAAAGGCTTATTTTTGGGAATCATTCCTCAGTTCGATCCCTCTATGGGCAGCCACGCAGTCTCCAGTTCCGGCATTGATTTCCCTGTCGCCTGAATAGTACGGCATTCCCGCGGGTTAGCGAGGCGGGCACGGTCTCTGTGCTGAACTCGGGCGGCAATGTCGGCGATTTCTGCCCCGATATGGCCGCCGGTCTCTATGTCCCAAATCCCCATTTCCGTACCGGCGGTATTTCCGTCGCCGAAGACTGGTTGCCGCCCCGCGGAGACCGGTTTGCGTTTGCGTCGACCCGCGGGCGTGCGGTGGGAGCAGGAACCGAAGGTTCAGCGATAGTTCGAATAAACTGCACTTCCCGTCCATAAAAAGCGGTCAGTTTCAGGATCAGACGCCGAGGGGCCAGGTCCGCCGTGATCGGACAGCAGGCTCAAGCGAGCCCGAGGATCTTTTCCTGTTCGGCCCACGAATGGGACAGGGATCGAGCCAGTCCGGAGACGGTCATGCCTGCCGGCGCCGATCCTTCGGCAATGATGGTGACTATTTTCGGTGACACGAAGGCCAGAGGAGCCAACATGCGAATGTAGCGCTCCCCTTTGCATTCATGGCGCGCGATCTCCTCGAAGGATCGAACCCGGCCCGCCATGAGATCATCAACCCACAGACGCGCCTTGCCGATCGCCGAGAGGATGGCCGCGCGGGCGTGCGGATCGATCCGTTGATCGCCCCTGGGTTCGGACGTGATCCCCTTCGCAAGTCGCCCCGGCTTCGGCGTCCATGGAACCGTGAGAATGTTTTGTTTCGTTTTTGGGGCAGAAGCGCCGAGAGATTTTTCGACATCTTCTGAGGCGCCACCAGGCGACAGAGCGCCTGTGTCCAATGGATCGGGGTCTTGTTCCCGGAGGGTTATCTCGATGCGATGGGCATGCAGGACGATGCGCTCAACGCGATGAACAATCGTGTCACGATCGCGCGGGCTGTCGTCGGTGCCACCAATGCCGTCACCGTTGATCTTCGGATTGGAGTTGCGAAGATGCCGTCGCACCGCCGCCACGACCAACGTCTCGATGTCAGGCGCCGCAACACGCGAGATCGTGCCCGCATCGCCCTTGCGGTTCTGCAGCACCGCCTGCGAGACATAATAGCGGTAACGCACACCGGCCTTGTTGGCGTGGCTCGGTGTCATCCGATTGCCGCTGTCGTCGTACAGATAGCCTGCCAGCAGGAACGATGTGTTGCGACGCCCAGTCTTGTGCGTCACCGCCGACGCATAGAGTCGCTGCTGCACGGCCTCGAACAAATTGCGGTCGACGATGGGTTGATGTTGTCCGGCATGCACCTCACCCTTGTAGACCACCTCCCCCACGTAAAAGCGGTTCTTTAGGATATGCCCCAGTGGCCCCACCATGAATTGTGCCGCCGTGGGCGTGCCTTGGTTGCCGTCACCCGAGATGCGGCCACGCGGATAGATTTCTTGCTGGTAGAGATCGTCGATCAACCGCCGGATCGAGCCCACGATCAGATACCGCGCGAAGATCGTGCGCACGATCTCCGCCTCCTCCGGCATCACGACCAACGATTTGCCGACACTGCGGTAGCCCAACGCAACGGGTCCGCCGACCCAGATGCCTTTGCGTTTTGACGCCGCGATTTTGTCGCGCACCCGCTCGCCAATCACCTCGCGTTCAAACTGCGCAAACGAAAGCAAAACGTTCAGGGTCAGCCGGCCCATACTCGAGGTGGTGTTGAACGACTGCGTCACCGACACGAAGGCCACATTGTTGGCGTCGAACTCCTCCACCAGCTTGGCAAAGTCCGCCAGGGCACGGGTCAGCCGGTCCACCTTGTAGACCACAATGATGTCGACCTTGCCGCCCCGAATGTCGGCCAGCAGTTGCTGCAGCGCCGGCCGTTGCAACGAGGCCCCCGATAACCCGCCATCGTCGTAGCGGTCCGCGAGCAGGGTCCAACCCTCATGCGCCTGGCTCTTCACATAAGCCTCGCAAGCCTCGCGCTGGGCGTCCAGCGAGTTAAAGGCGAGGTCGAGATTATGTTCGGTGGATTTGCGCGTGTAGACCGCACAGCGCGATGACTTGGGCAGGACCTGCTTCATGGCCTATCCCCGGGTGCTGTTCGCTGTGGGAGAGCGGGTGCGGCATTTGCTGATGCCGCATCACCCTGTCGGGGACGGACAGCACTACGCCGGGCTACCCGGGGCGGTGTGCGATCAATCGATCCCAATGCCCCGCCCGCCGGGACTTTATCTGCTTCGGCGACGGGCAACCTCTTGCCGCGCAAGCCAAAAAAGCGCGGGCCGTTCCATGCCGTGCCGGTGATCGCGCGGGCGATCGTCGACAGGCTGGCATGGACACATCCCTGCCAGTGAAACCCGCCTGGCACGACAACGGCTTCATGCAATACGCCGTGATACTCGCGCACCATCATCGTGCCGACCTTCAGCTGCCGGACGGGCTCGCCTCCTCCCTGGGCCAGACGGTCGAGCAGTTTGCAGTGCTTCGCTGCGAGACCACCCAGGCTCCGCTTCTGCATCTGATGGGCGATGGCACGGAGGATGAGATCGCGGTTGAAGTCCGACGGTGGTTCGGTGCGGAAGTGCAATCGCCATTCCGCCCGTAATTCGGCGGCTGGCAGATCAGCCAGCCGCGCCATTCTCTCACGCAGGTCGTCCATGTTAGGCGGCGACGACAAGACGATAGCGTGTCACGCCGGCATCGTCGCGTTGGCGTTCGACCGAATGCCCTGCGTTGCGCAGGCCAGTCAGCGCGGCACGCAGACTGTGCTGCTGCCAGCCTGTAGCGGCAATGAGATCGGCCAGTGTTGCACCCTCGGCGCGTTGGACCAGGGCCGTTATGGTTGCCTGCTTGCTTGCGCGCCCAGGTGCGACCATTGGCATTGC
>JBDSXE010000466.1:0-3396 GCA_039926325.1 Paracoccaceae bacterium
CTCGATCAAGCTTTGCACTGGGGTGGTTTTCGATGGAATTTCGGCAACCCCCATTGCGGCGTCTATTGGAAAGCGCGGCGCATCGGGGTTGCCGCCATCAAGCCCGACAAACGCCACACCGGTCACGCCCTGCGAGGACAAGGTGGCTTCGGTGCCTTGACGCACGGGCGTGCTGGCCGCCACCTCGATCCGAACGCGGACTTTGGAGGTGCTGTTGCGGTCAAGCGTGATCGTCAGCACCTTGCCAACATCGACGCCGTTGAACCGCACCGGGCTGGCTTGACCAAGGCCAGCCACCTGATCGAACAGGATGTCGTATTGGGTGTAGGTCTTGTCGATCTGAACCTTGGCCAACCACAAAAAGAACCCGAGTCCAGCGAAAATCGCCAGCAGGGTGAAGGTTCCGATGATCACATAATTTGCACGCGTTTCCATCAGCCTATCCTGCCAGCGCCGCATGGGCGCGCGGCCCGTGAAAATATGAATGGACCCAAGGATCCTCGACTTTCAGCATCTGTGCCATCGTTCCAGTCACAAGCACCTTGCCTTTCCCCAGAACTGCGATGCGGTCGCAAGTTGCGTGCAAGGTATCAAGATCATGGGTCACCAAAAAAACGGAAAGGTTAAGCGCCTGCTGCAAGGTTTTGATCAGACTGTCAAATTCAGATGCGGCAATCGGATCAAGCCCGGCTGTCGGCTCGTCCAGAAGCAGAATTTCCGGATCAAGCGCCAGCGCACGCGCCAGACCAGCCCGCTTTCGCATGCCGCCCGAAAGATCGGACGGATAAAGACTGCCTGCCTTGGCGGGCAAACCAACCATCGCCAGCTTAAGATCAGCCAACGAACGGCGCAGGTCTTTGGATAGATCGGCGTGCATTTTCAGCGGCACTTCGACATTTTCGCGCACGGTCAGCGCGGAAAACAACGCGCCATCCTGAAACATCACGCCCCAGCGTGACTGCGTTGCCGATAGATCACCGTGGCGCACATCGGCGCCCAGAACGTCGATCGTGCCCTCTTTCGGTTTTTGCAGCCCGACGATACTGCGAAGCAGCACGGATTTCCCAGTGCCCGACGCACCGACGACGCCCAGAACCTCACCCCGGAAAAGGTCGATGTCCAGACCGTTGTGAATGACCGATTTGCCAAAGCGGTTTACCAGCCCGCGCACCTGAATGACCGCCTCGCCCGCCATTACAAACCTGCCGCGGCGAAGAAGATCGAGAATGTCGCATCGGCCAGGATCACCATGAAGATCGCCTGCACCACGGCACGAGAGGTCAGACGACCCAGCGATTCCGCGTTACCTTCGACTTGCAGCCCTTGAAAACAGCCGATCACGCCGATGATCATCGCAAAGAACGGCGCTTTGATTATGCCGATCACAAAATGAATGACGTCGGTATCCAATAGCCGTGTGCGGAAGATGCCGGGCGAGATGCCAAGTTCGTACCACGCCATCAACGCGCCACCCAACAGACCCGCGAAATCGGCGATCAACGCCAACACAGGCAGCATGATGACCAGCGCCAGCACCCGCGGCAGCACCAACACCTCGATCACATCGAGTCCGAGGGTCCGCATTGCGTCCACCTCTTCGCGCATCTTCATCGAACCGATTGCCGCGGTGAAGGCAGATGCAGAGCGGCCAGCAACGATGATCGCGGTCAAAAGGATGCCGAGTTCGCGCAGTACAGAGATTGAGATCAGGTCAACGACGTAAACCTCTGCCCCGAATTGGCGCAGCTGATCCGCGCCTTGGTAGGCGATCACGATGCCGATCAGGAAAGCCATCAGCGCCACAATCGGCACGGCATTCAGCCCGGTTTCCTGCATGTGGAACACCAATGAGGTGAACCGGAACCGCCAGGGCCGCACCAACGTGGTGAAACATCGTGCCACGACCATGCCGAAAAATCCGACGATCCGCCCCAGCCCTCTGGCGGCAATAGTTGTCATCCGCCCGACGCGATCCACGCGCTCCAGCATTTCGACATGACGTGGCGGGCGCTTGGGACGGGCATCGGGCGGCAGGGCATTCTTGACGGCAGCCAACAACAACGCATGCGCCTTGCTGGCACCCGTCACTTCGGTTCCGCTGCGACGAGAGGTGGACAGGATCAGCCATGCACCGGCAGTATCCAGATCAGTTACACCTGAAATATCCAACGTGCCGCCAGACGGCATCGCAGGCTGAAGCTTGGCCAAATGCTCCAGCACATAGGCACCCTCAAGCTTTTGAGCGGCGCCTTCAGATGTCGGCATGAGGCGTTCTGGATGGCATCGCAGACCTTTGGTTAAGCGAATGACAAGGCTGGCGGGGTAGGTTTGGTTCCATAGTTTGGCAAGTGTTTTCCCGCACGTCAAAAATGCCACGCGTCAGGCGATCGTCGTTCCATTCGACGTGACATAGATCAGTGCAAAGGTCCTGAAAATCTTGCCTGATCACGAATGCACGCTATATGATTCGACAGTGGTGTTTAGTGAAAAAGGAGCGGAATTCATGGACAAAGATCGTGTCGCCGGTTCGGTGAAAATCGCAAAAGGCAACGTCAAACAGGCCGTAGGCAAAGTGCTTGGCGATGCAAAGCTGCAGGCTGACGGCAAGGCGGAAACCGTTGCCGGCAAACTGCAAAACGCCGTTGGTGGCGTGAAGGATGCGCTGAAGGGAAAGTAGCGGTCGGACCGCCAGACCACCACAGCCGTTGCAGAAATACCGATCAGAGTGAGCCATATGCCGATTAGCCGGAACCTTCTATACTTCGTCATCGTTGTGCTGGCGGTGATCGCCGCCATACTTGGCTATCGCGCCTATCAAGAGCGCCAGACCACTTCGACTATCAAGATAGATGTCGGAAAATCCGGCATCTCGATACAAACCGACTGAGTAGGCCAATCAATCCGCAAGTCTGCAAAGGAAAGCAAACCATGTCCATCGGCACAATCCTGATCATTCTACTTATCATTTTCCTGGTTGGCGGCTTCAGCGGCCGGTTCAACGGATACGGCTATGGCTACGGTCACGGTGGCGTCGGCGTGATCGGGGTGATCCTGATTGTCGTCGTCATACTTGTCCTGACCGGTCGGTTGTAGCCTTTCGCCAGCCCGACATTCGCAAGCCCGACAAGTGCCCCGCTTTGACCAGCGGGGCATCTGCATTTGACACCCGCGTTAGCATTGGCGCTAAAGCAACCGCGGCCCTTCGTGATCCAGGTATCCACGGTCGAAATCGGCCAATTCGACCAGCCGATGATAGTCGTCGAAGGTTACGCGGCCGTTCTGGAACGTCACCAAACCGCCGTCGCGCATTTCCCGCAGCACCCGATTGATATGAACGGCGCTAAGGCCCAAAGCATCGGCAAGATGGTACTGTGACAACGGGCATGCATAACCGGT
>JBDSXE010000467.1:0-5599 GCA_039926325.1 Paracoccaceae bacterium
GATGAACTTGACCCCACCCTTTTCGCCCACCAACTGGCTGCGGTGCGGCAGTCCGCCAAAGCTGTGAAATGCCGCCTCAATCACCTTCGGCGCAAAACCAAGCGAGCGGCAGACGGCGTAGGCCGCGCAAGCGTTTTGATGATTATGCGCTCCCGGAAGCCCCGCCACGTCCCGCAAATCGATCGACGCGACCTGACGCCCCTTGCGCCATTCCGCGACAAAACCTTTGCGGGCGAATACCGACCAGCCGAAACCATCCAGCTTTTGACCAGATGAAATGCGGATCACCCGATCGTCCGCCGCGCCTTCACCGATCTGATCGGCAAGGTAGCGACCCTCCACCTCATCCACGCCGATCACGGCACGGTCAGGCCCGCCTTCGGCAAACAGGCGGCGCTTGGCGGCAAAGTAGCCGCCCATGCCGCTATGCCGATCCAGATGATCGGGCGACAGGTTGGTGAAAACGGCAATATCCGGCGTCAGGCTGCGGGCAAGGTCGGTCTGGTAGCTGGACAGTTCCAGCACGACAACCTCGCCATCCTGTGCCGGATCAAGGTCCAGCACGCCGCGGCCGATGTTGCCAGCCATCTGCGTGGGCCGTTGGGCGAACTGGCAGATATGATGGATCAGCGCCGTGGTGGTGGATTTGCCATTCGACCCTGTGACGCAAACGACGCGGGGTGTGATGTCGAACGCATCCCAATCCTCGGTGGCATAGCTGCGGAAGAACAGGCCGATGTCATTGTCGACCGGAATGCCAAGCTCCAACGCGCGGGCGATCACCTTGTGCGGCTGCGGGTACAAATGCGGAATGCCGGGCGAGGTGACAAGAACAGCCACACTGTCCAGCGCGTTCTGTCGGGTCAGGTCGGTGCAGGTGAACCCCTCCGCTTCTGCCTTGGTACGGGCCTCTGGGCTGTCGTCCCATAGCAGAGGATCGGCGCCACCAGCGATCAGGGCGCGGGTGGTAGCACGGCCAGAACGGCCAAGGCCGAGAACGGCAACTTTTTGGCCTGCAAAGCCTTGCACTGGAATCATCGACGCCTCCTTGGATCGGAACAGACAATGCCTGTCCGGGACGGTGGCCGCAAGGCGGCGGGATTGACCTGGCCTGAATGTCGCCCGACAAAGAGGCTGCAACAGGAGAATACCATGCCCGTCACGATCCGCCCTCTGGCCTCCGACGACCGCGCCGTCTGGGAAACGCTGTTCGACGGCTATGCCGCGTTTTACAAACTGGTACCCACAGCAGCGGGCAAGTCGGCGGTCTGGGGTTGGATTTTTGATGAAAACAATGATTTCTGGGGCGATCTGGCCTGGGACGCGCAGGGCACCGCCGTGGGCATGATGCAATATCAGCTGATGCACCGCTCACTTTCGGGCGAGATGGTGGTGTATCTGTCCGACCTGTTCGTGCGGCCTGACGTGCGTGGTGGTGGTGTGGGGCGGGCGCTGATCGACCATGTGATCGGGTTCGCCCAGGGTCGCGGGATTTCCAACGTGCGCTGGCTGACGCAAGAGTTCAATTATGCCGGGCGGCGACTGTATGACACCTATCGCCCCAAAACAGACCTCATCCTGTATTCCGTGCCGGTCGAGAGGTGATGGTTACCACGCGGCAGGCAGCCGTTTGCGGAAAAAGCCGCCGGTGGGGCCGTCTTCGGGGAGAAGGGCAAGCCAGACCGGCGTGTCTGCCCCCTCTTCGGGCGTCAGTGGTGCGCTGGAGCCGCCCATCCTCGTGTTCACCCAGCCGGGGTCGCAGGCGTTGATCTTGACGCCGTTCGGTAGGTCGCGCGGCAAGGCACGGGTCAGCGCATTCAGGGCGGCCTTGGCGATGCCATAAGCGCCGGGACCGCCAAGGCCCTGTGCGTGTGAACCCCAGCCAGAGGACATGCTGACGATGCGCCCCCAGCCGGTTTCGCGCCAATGCGGGGTGCAAAGGCGGATCAGGTCGAGGGGGGCTGCCACCATAACCTCCATCGCAGTGGTAAATTCGCTGTCCTTGGCCAGCAACGAGGCGTGGCCAAGGATGCCCGCGTTGTTGACCAGAATGTCAAAGCCGCCCGCTTTGGTGCAGGCGTCGAAATAGCTGTCGGGATCAAGCAAGTCGATCCTGGCAAAGCGGCAACCTAGCGCGTCGGCAGCGGCGCGGCCTTCGGTGTCATCGCGGGCGCCGATGGTGACGGTGCAGCCCTTGGCGATCAGCCCGGCGGCGATGGCGCGACCGATGCCCCGGTTGGCCCCGGTGACAAGAGCGGTGGGATGCAGGGGACGGGGCATCAGGGGTTGTCTGCCAAATGTGCCGCGATAATCTGGTCGAAGTTGGTCTCTGCTACGAACCCCAGATTGCGGGCGCGGGTGGCGGTGAATTCAAGCGCCCAACCCTCGACGATCTTGGCGACGGCCGGATCGGGGTTGCGTGTGATCAGGCTCAAGGCGGCAGGACCGGCGGCGCGTTTCAGCGCGGCGAGTTCATCTGCGACCGTGGCGGTCAGGCCGGGGACGGTAATGGCGCGATCGGTGGCGAGGGGGCCGGTGTCCATCTCGGCGGCGTGGCGGAAAAAGCCGACGGCGGCGCGGGGACTGGCGAACCAATGCCGGGTTTCCTCTGGCACGGGCAGGTTGGCGGGCAGACCCTTCAGCGGTTCGCGCAGGATGTTGGAGAAGAAGCCAGAGGCGGCACGGTTGGGCGTGCCGGGGCGGATGCAGATCGTCGGCAGGCGCAGCGAGACGCCGTCGATGATGCCACGCCGGGAATAGTCGTTGATGAGGAGTTCCGCGATGGCCTTTTGGGTGCCGTAGCTGGTCAGGGGGACCGGGTGGAAATCGTCAGGGATGCAATCGGGGAATGGGCGGCCAAAAACGGCTGCGGACGAGGCGTAGACGATGCGCGGGTGATAGTTCGGGGTGTGGCGGATTTCTTCCAGCAGGGCACGGGTCGCGTCAAGGTTGACGGCGTAGCCCTTGTCGAAATCGGCCTCCGCCTCACCCGAGACGATGGCGGCGAGGTGGTAGATGATGTCCGGCCTTTGGGCAATCAGTCGGGCGGGCGTGTCGGCGGCGGCGAGGTCCACTGTAAGGCTGGTGGAACCGGGCAAGTCGGGCGGGGCGATAACATCGGCCAGGATAAGTTCATGGTTGGTGTGCGCGGCGGCAAGCTTGCGGCCGATCATGCCGGCGGCGCCGATGATCAGGATTTTCATGTGGTTCCCCGTTTGTTTGTGGCGAAGATGACGGATTGAGGTGGGGGCGGCAAGGGGGTGATTTTGGGGCGTCCAGATCTGGGCGGTTTATACAATCATTTACAATCAGTGACTTAGCTTTATAAAATTCATGGATTGTTAATTCCTCGGCCAGCGCAGTAGCGCGATGATGCGGAGGATGCAGGTCAGGCTGATCAACAGGCCCAGGTAGATCAGCAGAAAACCTGGGCCAGTCCAACCGGTGCGGATTACTAGAAACGCCGCGCTGCCGCCGGTTGTCAGGGCGATCAGGATCAGAACGGCAAGGTGTAGAGTTTTCATGGCAATCCGGTACGGAGTTTGAGTCTGGCTTGGAACGGACCAGCCGGATAAGGTCTGATGGCCGACGGCCTATTCAAGCAGCGCAGCGTCAGAAATCTGTGCGATCCGATCTGCCACAAGTTCCTGCATCCGCCACAGATAGCGGTCGTGGATGCCGCGTTGTTCCAGATGGCTGACGGTGGAGTGCAGGTATTCCGCCATTGAGCCACGCTCGCCCGCGGCGGTGGCAAGTGCCTCGACCACCTGCCCTTCCGTCAGGTCGGGCAGGTAAGCGGGATGGCTGCGGCTGATCGGGAAAGCGATGGCGCGGATGTCGCCCTGATCGGTGCGAACGGTCAGCCAGCGGGCGGGAATTTCCGGCGGGTCACGCTTGATCGGCATTTCGCGGCGCAGAAGGGTGATCAGGCTGCTCTCGACCGCATCAATTGGCAGTCGGAACGCCACGCCGCGACAAGACCCGCCACGGTCCATTGCCAGCATGATACCGGGGCGTTCCGGGGTGCCGCGATAAATGCGGACCCAGCCAAGGCAAAACGATCTGTGCCAGCCTTGGACGGTGCCAAGACGTTCTTCGACAAAGGCAAACTCGGGGTTCCAGATCAACGAGCCATAGGCGAAAATCCAGACCTCGCCCGAGGCAGGGCAGTCTTTCAACAGGTACGCGCAGGCGGCATCATAATCGGCGTCGGTGGGCCGGTCACTGCGGGTTGAGACGAGGCCGGTGGTGCCGTCGTGGGGTGGGACTTTGGCAACGAGGTCGGGGGTCAGGCGCATCTGACGCGCGCCTGACCCGATGTGAGGAAGTTCGGTCATCGCAACCTTCCTCCCGATCTATTCTTCCGAGATTTCGTCGCCGCTGATCACCAGCGTCACCGTGCCGCCACTGCGCCCCGCGACCTTCTTGATTTCCTTTTTCTGCGAGTCGCTGCAGGTACTGTCGAGGTGGAAGTTCAGCGTCCCGAGGACCAGCTTCTTGCCGGGCTGGAACAGCAGGTTGTACTTGGCGTTGCCGCCGATGTGGATGTGATTGTATTCCTTGGTATCTTTGTCCGCCGGACCTGCACGACCCTTTGTGCCGTCCGCCACCATCTTCAACGCCTGCGCCATCTTTTTATCTTTGATCAGGCATTCGGACTTGGCGGCGCTGACAACCTTGACCTTCACGGCCAACTTGGCGGCAGCTTGTTCCGCCGCCATGACCCTGGCGGTCTTGGCGACACCCGCCATCGTGGCCGTCAAAAGCTTGCGGACCAGTTCGTAAGCGGCTTCGTCGGCAAAAATCGGCGGTTTCAGCGCAATCTCTCGGGCGAATTTGTCGATACGCGGGCTGAAAACGGCAAACTGCGTGGCCAGTTTTTCGATGGCGTCCTTGCTGGGTGGGTCGCCAGCGTCGTCAAGATAGTCCTTCATCTTGCCCAAAGTGGCGGTCACAACTTTGCCGTCTGCGGCGAGTTTCTCTATCATCTGGCTGGAAGCTGTCGGCATCAATTTCCCCTGTGCTGTCGCGCCGAACGAAAAGCCGCCGGTCCGCGTTGGACAAGGCTAACTTCGCCGCGCGCTTGAAACAAGAAAAACTGCAGAGGAAAAATCGCGGTTCAACGCACCTTCAACGTCGCCAACCCGACCATCGCCAGAATCAGGCTGATGATCCAGAAGCGGATCACGATCTGGGGTTCGGCCCAACCGCGCTTTTCGAAGTGGTGGTGGATGGGGGCCATCAGGAAGACCCGGCGCCCGGTGCGCTTGAACCAGACCACCTGGATGATCACCGACAGCGCCTCGACCACGAACAGGCCGCCGACGATGGCGAGGACGATCTCGTGCTTGGTGCAGACGGCGATGGCGCCGAGCGCGCCGCCGAGCGCGAGCGACCCGGTGTCGCCCATGAACACGGCCGCCGGAGGGGCATTGTACCACAGGAAGCCGAGGCCGCCGCCGATCAGGGCGGAGGAGAAGATCAGCAACTCACCTGTGCCTGGCACGAAATGCACACCCAGATATTCGGCAAAGTTAAAGTTACCAACCACGTAGGCGATCACGCCCAATGTGCCACCCGCGATCATCACCGGCATAAT
>JBDSXE010000468.1:0-3977 GCA_039926325.1 Paracoccaceae bacterium
GTCCCGCAGCCAAGGAAATGGCCTTTGCGATGGTGTGAGAAGGATTTGCCCCAAGCTCCCCCAGCCGTTCGATGACCTCTTTCTCAAACTGCTCAGTCGTCGGCGCGCGGGTCAGGGTCTGCAGCGAACAGGCCTTCTTATAGAGAATCTCCGCCTGGCGACGGTTCCGGGCGCGGCGCACAGATGGAGAATTCCGCCAAAAGCGGGCCACCATATAGATCACGTATATAGAGAGCACAGCCGCCGCCGCGGGCAAGATGAATATGGCCGCCGTCAGCCAAAGCGCGAACCCCAACAAACTGAACAGGACGGAAGCCGAGGGTCCCTGGCGCCGCATGCTCAAAACTCCAGTGTCGAGCTATTGCCAACGGACGCATTGCTCATAATGAAGGCCTTGAGGGACTTGAGCGCATCGGTGAGCGCCGCCTGATAGGCTTTTGCGTCCAGCGGCGTATCTAGCGTGAACCGATCGGGCGCCGGATCCATCAGGTCCGCAACGCGCAAATGAAAGCTTGCCGCCCAGATCTCGGTTTCTTCAGGGGTTAGCTTGGCAGCCAGGCTCGGACGCGGCGCACGCTCAAGGACGACATAATATTTCAGCCGCCGACGTTCGATGATCGCCAGCTCTTCTTCGGAAAATTCGACGTTGGTGACAACGTCAACCAGAGTGGCACCTCGGAGAAACCCTGCCCGCTTCTCTTCATGGGCTATGTGGATCCGCATGGCTGGACCTTGGCTTGGTTTCTCAAGGGGCTTATCCGCCTTGGGATTGGGTCGGTTTGCATTCGAGCCCAGTAGCCGCTGCTGGGCTCCCATTTAGGTGTGATCGCCACATAAGTCGGGGCGGCTGACACGCAGTGCCGTCTCTGAAATCTCTGATTTCGTTCAACGTTTGGAAGAAATTTGGCTGCCGGCCAGGGGATGCAGTATCGCCCTCTGTATCCCCCTGCGTATCCCTCAGCGCAAACACTGCAAAGGTCGGCCCCCAACTTTAGGCCCGCAGGCGTCTGTTCGTCCTTGTTCCGTCTTTGCCACAGCATGTTACGACTCGCCGCCGACCAGATGACCGCCGAAGAGGTCCGTTAGGATCTTGGGTGCGGTCCAAGGCCACGTCCTTGCGAAGTGCGCCCCATTGAACCTGCAACTCGGCCCAGGTGGTGGCCAATCGCGCAGCTGCCCAATAAATGCGGCACAAAGTAGACCACCGGCGATCGCGTAGACCGCTATCAAGCCCAAAACCATCACGCCAATCATGACCAGGGATCCGGTCTCAACCGCACGGATCGTCGGGCGGCCTGCGAGCGCCAGCACGACAGCGAAGCCCATATAGGCAAGCACCGACCGGGCAACCAGCGTACCGATGATCGCTTTTTGCAGACGCTGATTTCTGGGGGTGGCCGGGGGCCGTTGCAGCCTTTTGCGGGTCATGTTGGGCTCCGTCGGCCATGCCGGCGGTGCTGGACTGAACCCAGGGCGAGCCAGCCAGGCTGGTTGTAGATGACGCGGGCACCCGCCTGTGCCAGCCACGCAGAAAACCGGTCAACGGCCTGCTTCTGCAGCGCAAAATCTCGGTCGTTTCTGATAAGGACAATCTGGACCGTCACATTGCGCAGGGGCACTCCGACCGGCTTGGGAAAGTCCGAGTTCTGCCTATAGGCGCTCTGAAACGCGCTATTCTGCAAGCCATCGGTGAAAAAGATGACCGAAAGTGTCGTTCCCGAGCGGTTCAAACTTTGGTCGGCCGCTATCGCGATAAGGGTCTCTACCAGTGGACTCACACTGGATGCGGGCAGTTTTTTAAGGGCTTCCAGGTGCCGTTCGATCGGCCCCACCACCAAGCTCTTGAAGGCATTACGGGCGACATTATCGTCATCGCCTGGGTGACATTGGTCGACAATCGGCGCCACTTCGGCCGCCGGCTTCCCGGCCGCGTCTATTGCCAAGATCCGGTCACCCCGTTTCAAGCTGCTCAGAGCGTGATCGACCTCGAATGCCACCGCCCGCGGCTGAACGCTGACCAGGGGGTCGCTTGTATCAAGAGCGACCACCAAGGTCTTCGGCGGGGGCCGAGCTAAGAAACAGTGCCTCTGATCTGAGGGCTGATCCGGGTCAAGCAGCCCTGCTCCAACCAGGCCGACCATTGCCAAGAGCCCAAGACCTAGCAACACGTAGGCTCGGATTAGTGTTGGGCGCATTGTCATGACGGGGGCCCTCCTGACTGTAGCTGCCCTTGCTGATGATAGATCGGTCTAAAACCGGCCATTTCGTCGATCCGGACAATAGCCGCCGCTTCGATTTGGGTGATCCGAACGCGACCTTGCTGAACCGCGCGCGCCGCTTGTCGTGCGTCGTCTATTGCGCGTTCGCGAGTGGCTGCGATCGCCGCCGGCACGTCGACATCAACGCCTATCGCGACGATCGGCAGCGGGGCAAACCGATCAGTGGGTCTTACTTCAATATGGCCGTCGAAATATTCTGCGCCGATGTTCGGGAAAATCAGGCGAACAAGATCTATACGCCGATTGCCTTCGACGGCGATCAATGCCGCCTCGTCGGCATGACCAGCCGTCGCGCGAGCCCATTCCGCGTTACTTTGGTCAATTTCATCCAGCCGCCCGCCGCAATCGGCTGCCGTCTGTGTCACGAATCTCTTTTCAGAGTTCGCCATGCGTACGAGCGCCACTTCGGCACTTGCCTGAGCAATTCCCGACTTCCGCAACAGCGGCCGGTGACCATGGAAATAATTACAGGTCTTGAATATGCCTACGGCAAAGCCGGCCAACCCCAGCAAGAACAAAGCCAAAACATCAAAATTAATAAGAACTTCGGCGGGCGTGGAAAACTTAGCCCAAGTATCGGCATTGTCTCCGTTCAAGCCGTCAATAAGTGCGGCCCGGTAGCAGGCTCCCACGTACATAAAAAAGAGCGTCAGCAGGGCAATGGCGATCGCCACAATCACCTGCGCCGTACTCGTCCGTGCGGTGGCATCGCCGTGCTTTGTTGGCCCAAGCAGAACAAAGGCACACAGACTCCCTCCGCCAACGGCGGCGAGCGAGAACGCGAACCCGGTCGCCGTAGCCTTGGGAAGTCCCAGCGCATGCCGCAACCACAAAGCGGAAACTGCCGTTTCCAGCAGGAGTACGGCCAACATGGTCAGGAAAGTCGCCGAACTATCCGGCCACCCACCACGGGGATGGCTTGTATCGGCTGCCTGAAGGTCGCGCCGGTAGGTGGTGCCGGCCACCTCGCAGCTCTGCCTTAAAGCACTTACCTCGGCGGCAATCTGGCCAAGACGGCCATCTATCGCGGCGGCAGCGGCGTGAACCGCCACCTCGACTTTGTGGCTCACGCTATCCAGTGCAAATGGGCTACCGCGCAGAGCCGCGGCAAGTTGCTGAAATGCCCCCGACGCCCAATCGACAACGCTATGGCACAAAGCCTCAGCCCGCGTATGCAATTCGCGCAGGAAAATAGGCAGGTAGAGATCGTGGGGCAGCGGCTTATTGGAACGCGCGTCTTCGCCCCCGATATCCCGGGGATTTTTTCCGTCCAGAAGCGCTACTCGTATGCCCTGTAATGTCCAAGCCGATTCAGAAGTGTCGTTTGCCATCTTCGCCTCCATCACGACCACAGGTCGTATCCAACCGTGATTGCCTTAAATTGAATTTGGTCCCCGTCCCTGCCGCGACCGTCGGGTCAGACCGATGTCATTGATGTGCCGGTCTCGAAACTCGTTCACACGTCTGTCCCCAATGACCGCGTCGAGCATCCGAACGGCAAACCGCTCAAAATCGGTTGCGGATCCGGTCGCAACCAAGTGCCCGCGCAACTTACGCAGCGACCTGGCTGCGATGGCCGCGGCAAGAAATGGGGCAAGCAGAAAAAGAACGGCAATTAGCCAATGCCGCGCCAGCAGGATTCCGAACCGATCAATCAATGGCCGGACCAGCGGCGACACCAGGATTGCAAAAACCGCG
>JBDSXE010000469.1:0-3915 GCA_039926325.1 Paracoccaceae bacterium
TGTGACCGGGGCATTCACGGCGGACGCCACCCTGAACGCCAAGGCGCTTGATGACCTTGTCCGAACTGCGATCCGAATGATGGACAACACCGTCGACGCCAGCCTGTTTCCCCTGCCGCAACAAGCGGCGGAGGCCAAGGCAAAGCGGCGGATCGGGCTAGGGGTCACTGGTTTGGCCGACGCTTTGCTCATGGTTGGTCTGCGATACGGATCGGAAACGGCAGCTCGGCAAACCGAAGACTGGATGCATGCCATTGCCCGTGCTGCGTATCTGGCGTCTGTTGATCTTGCCAAAGAGAAGGGTGCATTTCCGTTGTTTGACGCGGAACTTTATCTGGCCTCTGGCACGATGCAGCGGATGGACGAAGATGTGCGCGGCGCCATCCGAACGCACGGTATCCGCAACGCGCTGCTGACCTCGATCGCACCCACCGGCACGATCAGCCTTTACGCGGGCAACGTGTCGTCAGGAATCGAACCCGTCTTTGCCTATGCCTACACCCGCAAGGTTCTGCAAAAGGACGGTTCGCGCACCGAGGAAGAGGTTGTCGACTATGCCGTTCGCCTATGGCGCGAAACCCAAGGCGACGTGCCGTTGCCCGACCACTTCGTGAACGCGCAGACCCTGCCGCCGCTGGACCATGTCCGAATGCAGGCTGCCGCTCAGAAATGGGTCGACTCGTCGATTTCCAAAACCATCAACTGCCCGGAAGATATCAGCTTTGACGACTTTGCCGAAGTTTACATGGCCGCTTGGGATCAGGGCTGCAAAGGCTGCACCACCTATCGCCCCAATGCGGTGACCGGATCCGTGCTGACCGTCTCCGAAAAAGCTGAAGCTATTCCGTCCGAAGTACCCTCGCAGGCACGGCAAACCGGGGATGGGGCAGAAGTTGTCTATCTGTCCGAACCGCTCGACCGCCCCGCTGCTTTGGAAGGGCAGACTTACAAGGTCAAATGGCCGGGGTCCGAACACGCGCTCTATATTACCATCAATGACATCCTTATCGCCGGTCATCGGCGCCCCTTCGAGGTGTTCATAAACTCCAAAAATATGGAGCATTTCGCCTGGACCGTTGCCTTGACGCGAATGATCAGCGCCGTGTTTCGGCGCGGCGGGGACATTTCTTTCGTAGTGGAAGAACTGAAAGCCGTTTTCGATCCCCGGGGCGGCGCGTGGATGGAGGGGCGCTATATTCCCTCAATCCTTGCAGCAATCGGTGGAGTCATCGAACGGCATCTGGTGGCAATCGGCTTTATCGCTGGTGAGGGGCTGGGGCTGAAATCTGATCCCAAGGCGGAACTTATTGCCGTAGGCGAAACGCCGCGTGGAGCCGCATGTGAAAACTGCGGTAGCTACGATATGCGAATGGTCGAAGGCTGCATGACTTGCGGGTCGTGCGGGAATTCAAAATGCGGCTGAAGTATTTTCGACCAGCAAGATCGCTAATCTGGCGATAGCGACCGTAAAAACACAGTATTGAGCGAGTTTTTGCCATCTTATGGCGCAATCTGGTGTTGTTAAGTATGTCTGTACCGGAACGGGCTGAAATGGACAAAGCATGATCGCGAAATGGCTACTGGCGGGAATTGTCGCGGCAACATTGCTACCTGAATCAGCCTGCGCGGAGCCGCAGCAGACCTTGGGATGGGGCCACTTTGCCGACAATGACGCTATGGGTGATTTCCACGACCGCTGGCATTCGGGGTCCTACACTGTCTCGGTCATTCGCGGGCAGCACTGGGACGGTTTGCTGCCCACCAAGTTCGGTGAAATTCTGGAATTTCGCTTCTCCGGTGGCACCATAACGCCTGCCAATCTTGAGGAACCTGCTAAGGGTGATCGACGTTACGTTGCGCCCCTCAGCCTTGGCGTGCACACTCACCTGAATTGGCAGGGGTTTGAGACCAGCCTCGGCGCAGACTTGGTGTTCACGGGTCCACAAACCGGGATCGGACGGTTTCAATCGTGGCTGCATAACGTTCTTGGTGTAGCCGAGCCCGACCTGAGCAACCAGATCGGCAATGCTGTCTATCCCACCCTGCAGGCAGAACTTGGCCGGACCTTTGTAGTGTCCGACAACATAACGATGCGCCCGTTTGTTTCGGCGCAGGCTGGTGTGGAAACCTACGTCAGGGCGGGGGGCGATCTGGTGATCGGCAGCTTTGGTCGTGGATCGTTGATGTTGCGTGACGATGTGACTGGGCAGCGGTATCGGGCAGTTGATGGCATTCACATTCCGGCCATGAGCTTCACGTTGGGTGGCGATGTTGCGCGGGTCTTTGGGTCGGCATACTTGTCGTCCAGTGGACCAACCGCTGCCAGTGACACACGTACGCGCATCAGGGCTGGCGTTCAGTGGCAAGGCGAAAAAGCCTCTGTTTTCTACGGCATCACCTACCTGAGTCCTGAGTTTGACAGCCAGCCTCAGGGTCAGATCGTAGGCTCACTTAACGTTAACTTGCGCTTCTAAGGCATTAATACAACTTGGATGTTGCCGATTTGCTATAGGCAGGCGACAGCCAAGTTGTTACCATTTCTGTACAAGAAAAAAAGAAACGAAAAAACGAGCAGGCGGATACAGGGATGAAAACGGGCTCACAGGGCACGTTCGTCATATCATGGTCACAGACGGAAATAGACGGCTTGGCACACGCGCCAATGGAGATCCTTGCTGTTGGTGCCACATGGCGCTGGACGGGGGTTCCTGTTCGCGTGGATGGCCCGCAGGCTGTGTTTGTTCTGGATGGGGCTGAGGGGGCGGCGGAAGTACGCAGGCGGGCTGCGCGAACGGTGCGTCGGTTGATTGGCGTTGCGGTTGGATTGCAAGGCGCTTCGTCTGATGATGATGACGCGCCGATGGATTTGCCTGACCAGAGTTTCATCGTTACCGATGGCCATCAGACCCATACGATCACGGTTATATTAGTGCCGGATACCGGGGCAATGCTGTTGATGCTGGTTGACGGGATGCCGCCGTCCGACAAGGATCTTTGGGTAACGCGCACCACTCTTGACCAAAGCCAAAATTCCAGAGGGCGTGTTGCTGGGGGCGTGATCTGCTTTACGCCCGGCACTCGCCTCGCCACGCCTAATGGGCTGGCCGTCATTCAAAACTTGCGGCCCGGCGATCTGATACAAACCCGCGACAATGGCGCACAGCCGGTTTTGTGGACAGGTCATCGCCGGATGTCCGGCGCACGGCTTTACGCGATGCCTCATCTGCGCCCCATTCGCTTTCGCGCTGGAGCGATGGGATTGCATCGTCCGGATATCGACCTGCTGGTCAGTCCCCAGCATCGGCTATTGGTGCGGGGATCGGCTGCACAGGCTCTGTTCAACACCGCTGAGGTGCTGGTTACTGCCGAAGACCTGATCAACGACCATTCGATCATGGTCGACTATACCCTGCGCGAAGTTAACTATGTCCATATTTTGCTGGAAAATCACAATGTCATCTGGGCAAACGGTCTAGAGACCGAAAGCTTTCATCCAGCCAACACCACTCTCGACACGGTGGAACCGATTCAGCGCGATGGATTGCTGAGCATTTTTCCCGACCTTGCCCAAAATCCGCTTGCTTACGGCGGCTATGCCCGTCGCAACCTTTCCACATCCGAAGCTGCCATACTGCGTTACGACATGGCGACGCGGAATTGATGCGGTTGACTCCGCACTTTCGGCCTGTATAAGTCCCCCACGTCCCGGGTGAAAGTCCGGGGCTTTTCATTGGTGTTGGTGGCCCTTGCAAAAGGACGCCTGTCAGGCCGAAAAGGCCAAAGGACAACGCCCTTCGTTAATACAGAAGGAGATCAGCCGTGACCAAACGCACGTCTGCCAAGTACAAGATTGACCGCCGCATGGGCGAAAACATCTGGGGCCGTCCGAAGTCCCCGGTCAACCGTCGTGAATAC
>JBDSXE010000470.1:0-2554 GCA_039926325.1 Paracoccaceae bacterium
CCCCGACAGAAGTGGTGGTGACCAATATCCCCAGAACCACACCCGTCGCCACCGTCAGGGCACCGATCGTACTTGGGTCGCTGCCCTCGATCACATGTCCGAAATAGCGGACGATCTGCGCGCGGAACAACAGGGTCGCCGCCGTCATCAGCAGCACGACGCCCAGCATCACGGCCAGAATGCCACCCTTGCTGGACTGGATGTCGAACGCATGCATGACCAGAAACGTCACCAGCGTGGCCGGAACTGACCCGCTGGCAAGCCGCTGCACGATCTGCCAGTTGACCGATTTGGCGCGGCGATGGATCAGCGTTCCGACCGATTTGGTTGCAGCGGCATACAACAGATCGGTGCCCACGGCGGTCGCGGGATGGATGCCGAACAGCAGCACCAACAGCGGCGTCATCAGCGAACCGCCCCCAACGCCAGTCAGTCCGACGATCATCCCGACAGCGAAGCCTGACAGCGAGAACAGAAAATTCATGTCGGCAAAGTGCATGTGGACCGACTCTCCATATCGCGGCAGTGCAAAATCCCGGCATCGCGTGCTTTTGTCAATGCGATTGCAGAAATGTCGGTCGAAGAAGTCGATTTTGTTCGCATCTGCAGCAATGGCAGATCGCGGCCTGTGGCTTGCACCGCCAACCTTGCCCCGCTATTCAAACCGCGTAGCGAGGATTGCCATGCCCCAGTTCCTGTCCACCGTCGATGCCGATTTCGAGGTTCGCTTTGCCGCCCTTCTGGGCATGAAACGCGAAGAGGCAGAAGATGTGGATCAGGCCGTCGCCACGATCATCGCGGACGTGCGGGCGCGCGGCGATGCGGCGCTGATCGACTATACCCGCCGGTTTGATCGGCTGGACCTGACGCCTGCGACTATGGCGTTTTCGCCCGCCGAAATCGAAGCTCATTGCGCCAGTGTCTCGCCACAGGATCGCGCGGCGCTGGAACTGGCGGCGGATCGCATCCGTGCCTACCACCAGCGCCAACTGCCGCAAGATGCCGCTTGGGTTGATGAGGCCGGTGCGATGCTCGGCTGGCGCTGGACGCCGGTTTCGGCGGCGGGGCTGTATGTGCCGGGCGGCCTCGCGTCCTATCCGTCGTCGGTCCTGATGAACGCTATTCCGGCCAAGGTCGCCGGGGTTGCCAATCTGGTCATCGCCTGCCCGACCCCCGGCGGTGTCGTAAACCCGCTGGTCTTGCTGGCAGCGCGGATTGCTGGCGTACAGACCATCTACCGCATCGGCGGGGCACAGGCGATTGCGGCGCTGGCCTTTGGCACCGAAACGATTGCGGCCGTGGACAAGATCACTGGCCCCGGCAACGCCTACGTCGCCGCGGCCAAGCGCCGGGTGTTCGGTCGCGTCGGCATCGACATGATCGCCGGCCCGTCAGAGATTCTGGTGATCGCCGACCGCGACAACGACCCCGACTGGGTGGCGCTCGACCTCCTTAGCCAAGCCGAACACGACGAAAGCGCGCAAGCCATCCTGATCACCGACGATGCCCCCTTCGGCCAAGCGGTCGCCGCCGCCGTCGACAAACGCCTGCAAACGCTGGAACGCCGCACCATCGCAGGCGCATCCTGGGCGCAGAACGGCGCCGTCATCGTGGTGCGCTCGCTGGACGAAGCCGCCACCCTGTCGAACCGCATCGCCCCCGAACATCTGGAAATCTGCACCGCCGAGCCTGACGCTGTGTCGCGCCAAATCACCCACGCCGGCGCGATTTTCCTTGGGGCATGGACACCAGAAGCCATCGGCGACTACGTTGGTGGCCCGAACCATGTGCTGCCCACTGCCCGGTCGGCGCGGTTCTCGTCTGGGCTGGGAGTATTGGATTTCGTCAAACGCACCACGATAACCCGCATGACCCCGCAGGCGCTGGCCGCCATCGGCCCCGCCGCCGAACGGCTTGCGATCTCGGAAAGCCTGCAAGCGCACGGCCTGTCCGTTCGCGCAAGGCTGGACCGGCTGAATGGGAATGCGACGTGACCAACCGCCTCTACGCCATCGACATCGACAATCGCGGGCCTGCGCCTACGCCAGAGATTGATCAGGAACGCCGCGTCGCCATCTTCGACCTTCTCGAAGACAACTCCTTCGCCCTGCCCCGTGCGTCAGAGTTTCCCGGTCCTTACCATCTGAACATCGCCATCCGCGAGGGGCGGCTGGTGTTCGACATCACCAACGAACCGGGCCAGAAGGTCGCCGAATTCCACCTGTCGATGGGCCCGTTCCGGCAAGTGGTGAAAGACTACTTCCAGATCTGCGAAAGCTATTTCGAGGCGGTCAAACGCCTGCCCCCCAGCCAGATAGAGGCGATCGACATGGCCCGCCGCGGCATCCACAACGAAGGCGCGCGCGTCCTGCAGGAACGGCTTCTGGGCAAGGCAGTAGTCGACGCCGACACCGCCCGCCGCCTGTTCACCCTGATCTGTGTCCTGCATTGGGGTTGACCGTGTCAGATACTTCCCTGCCCCAATCCATCCTGTTCTGCTGCGACCACAACGCCGTCCGCTCGCCAATGGCCGAAGGGCTGATGAAAAAGTTCT
>JBDSXE010000471.1:0-3693 GCA_039926325.1 Paracoccaceae bacterium
TGCTCATTCTAGCCTCCGCAATATCCCGCGTGGTTTGCCACGCAAAGAAAAACCCCCGAACCATCAATGGCCGGGGGTAAAAACCCTGACCATTTTAGCGGAATATTTAACGTGGCCCGCAATCCGGTAACAAAGCGCCACAAGGGGCGAAATAACGCCCCGCACGGCAAAGGTCAACGCCCCTCGCCGCATCATCTTTCCTGCTCAAGAAAGTTTATGGCGGCCGCAACACAGCTCTAAAGCCGCCCGTAGCCCTTGGCATAAGCCTCGTCCACGGTCCTGACCAAGGCAATCAAGACCCGGTGCGACAACATCGGCAGCAGCCCGAAATACACCAGCCATACCGTCAGCGAGGTCTCGGCAATCAGCGTCTCATTCAGCAAGACCAGCGCCAGCTGATAAATCGCCATGACCCGCGTCATCAACGGATCGGCCCCGTGATTGCGCTCGTCCGGTAAAAAATGCCGTACCATCATATGTTTGCCGTCTACCAAATCCAGCAGATACAGCCCCGCCATGATCAGGAAATACACGCTCAGGAACCGCTGGCACCAAATCGGCTGCCCAATCCAGATCAGCACGGCCAATATCCCAGGCCCGAATACCAGCGCCAGAATGACAGTGGCGCGGCCCGACATCTGGGTGCGCGTCGTGCGAATTGTGCCCTCAGACTGCAATGCCAGCCGCAAGCCCATCGCCAGCACGAACGCCACCATGAAGGTCGTGCGCTCGTCGTTCAACCCGATCCGCAGCAAGGGCCAAGCGACGACCAGCAGGGCCAGCGGCAGGAATATCGTCCGGGGCACACGGGGGCCTTGCCGGAACAGGCGGGCAAAGCGTTTCAGCGTGGTGATGATCTCGTCCAACATGCCCGCTCCCGTACTGCGCGCCCTATAATGCGCCTTGGGGAAAATGCGTGGCAATTCAGGCAGCGTTGTGGCGGCACAACGGCGAAACCGCATATTAGTCGCGTGGTTCAGCGCAATCCGCTGATTGAGCCCTATTCCGCATCTTTGACGCCATAACGCTCCAGCAATTTGGCTTGTGTCAGAAAGAACAGAAACATCGCCGCCGTCAGCCCGAACAGCTTGAAATCCAGCCATATCTGCGTGCTGAAATTGCGCCAGATCACCTCGTTCAGCACCGCCAGCCCCGCGAAAAACGCCGTGATCCGCTTGGTCAGGATCATCCAACCCTCAGCCTGCATCGGCAGCGCCTCTTCCATCACCAGCTTCAGATACGACTTGCCCTGCACCAGCCCGAACCCCAGCACCGCGGCAAACACCAGATACACGATGGTCGGCTTCATCTTGAAAAACCGCTCATCGTTGAACCAGACGGTCATGCCGCCCATGAACAAAACCACCGCCAATGTCACCAGCTGCATGGGCGACAGTCGTCCGGTCAGCCGCCAGAGGATGACGATGCTGGCGATAAAGACCACGACAAACGCCGCCGTCAGCACGATGAACGCGGAATAGTCGGCCCCGCCTATGTGGAAGACCCGCTCCTTGAAAAATGAATAGCCGATGAAGAACAGCACCACCGGCCCCAGCTCCAGCGCCATCTTCAGCTTCGGATCAACCTTCTTTTGCATCACGTTCCCGCCCATTCCATCACTACCGCACCCGACGCGATCAGCGCCATCAACATTACCTGCACCCGCCCGACTTTTTCGCCCAGCACCAGCCAGCCGATCAAGGCCGCAAACACTGTCGAGGTTTCGCGTAGCGCCGCCGCCTCGCCCACCCGGTCCAGCCGCGTCGCCATCATGACCGAGCCAAAGCTGAAATACGCGACAAACGCCCCGAATACACCCCGCTTCAGCAGAGGAACCATCCGCGCCCGATCAAGATTGCGCCATTTGCGCCACGTCACCACCGGAATGAACACCCCGTCGATCATGAAAAACCACGCAAGGAACGTGAACGGGTTCGCCGTCGCCCTGATCCCCCAGGCGTCGTAGGTCGTGTAGACCGCAACAAAACCGCCAGTGATCAGCGCCAGCCCCATCGCCGGCAAGATCGTCTGCCCCACCGGAACCCGGCTCATGTTATATCCCGCCAGCCCGAAAATTCCCCCGACCAGCATCAAAAGGCCAAACCACTGCAACGGCGCAAAGTGCTCGCCAAACACCAGTCCCGCGCCGATGACTGTGAAAAACGGCCCGGTTCCGCGCACCACCGGATAGACCACGGTAAACGGCGCGCGGTCATAAGTCATCGCTTGCGCGATCTTGTACCCGGCATGGATCAGAAATGCCCCGCCAAAGATGCCCCACATCCACGGCTCCGGCCACGGCACCACAAACAGCGCAAACGGCACCGCGATGATCCCGTAACTCGCATCAATCGCCGCCCGCGCCAGCCAGGGATCGTCCCGTCCCTTCTGCAACGCCCCGAACAGTGCATGCAAAACCGCAGCCAGCAGCGCCAGCCCGATCGCCAAGCGGTGCCCCTGCGGCGTCCCGGCCAACGAGATCAGATATTCACCCACCGCGTCGACCCACAGAAAATCCCTCTAACTTATCTAAAATTTCGTTTCATCTTTTCAAAAATATCCCACGGGGCGATGAGCGCCCGGAAAATCTTCCAGTGGAAAATTTTCAGCGAAGAGCGCCGCGCACGCCTGCGCGGCTGGGGGGGTGTGAAACCCCCAGCGGTCAGCTACAAACGCCACCTCACCCATCCAACCCCACCAACGCCCGCGCAAATTCCTGCGGATCGAACGGTGCCAGATCGTCGATCTGCTCGCCCACCCCAATCGCATGAATCGGCAACCCGAACTTGTCGGCCAGCGCCACCAGCACCCCACCGCGCGCCGTACCGTCCAGTTTGGTCATCACCAGCCCGGTCACATCGGCAATCTTGCGGAAAATCTCAACCTGCGCCAAGGCGTTCTGCCCTGTCGTCGCATCCAGCACCAAGATCGTATTATGCGGCGCAGACGGGTCTTTCTTCCGCAAAACCCGCACGATCTTGGCCAGTTCCTCCATCAGGTCGGCCCGGTTCTGCAACCGCCCCGCCGTGTCTATCATCAGCAAATCCGCTCCATCCACTTGGCACCTTACTAACGCGTCAAACGCCAGCGATGCCGGATCAGACCCTTCAGGGGCCGTCAGCACCGGAACCCCCGCCCGCTGTCCCCAGACCTGCAACTGCTCAACCGCTGCCGCGCGGAACGTATCGCCCGCCGCGATCACCACCGACTTGCCCGCCGTCTTGAACTGCGACGCCAGCTTGCCAATTGTCGTCGTTTTGCCAGACCCGTTGACACCTACGACCAGCACGACCTGCGGTTTCTGCGGATAAAGTGGCATCGGCCGCGCCACCGCCTCCATGATCCGCGCCACCTCGTCGGCCAAAGCGCCCTTCAATTCGTCGGTCGATACTCGTTTGCCCATCCACACGGCGGCAATATTGGCCGTGACGCGCAGTGCCGTCTCGACCCCCATGTCGGCCTGGATCAGCACCTCCTCCAGGCTTTCCAGCATCGCATCATCGACAACCCGCCGCGTCTCATCCCGACCCAGAAATCGCCCGATCAGCGACGGCTTTTCCACGACAACGCCCGGCGCATCCGCAACCAAAGCTTCCAGCCCCTCACCGATCTTGTCGGAAGAGCGGAACATCCGGTCGCGAAGCTTCTTGAAAAACGACATGCGACCCCCAAAGCAATTTCCCCCCACCTAGT
>JBDSXE010000472.1:0-6549 GCA_039926325.1 Paracoccaceae bacterium
AAAAGCCGATGCCAAGTGCGAATTGCGAAAAGTGGAACATCCGCACGGCGTTTTTGGCGGTGTAACCGGCACGCAGCATCTTGAGCCGCGACGCTGTCATAGCCTCTGCATCCTGAGGTTCCAGAAAGGCGGAGAATTTCTCCAGCTTGTCGACCTTGTCACCCCTTCGCAGAGTTTGCCCCGGCTTTGTAGGTTCGGCAGTGGCCCCGCGCATCGCCTTCAGCTTGTCAAAGGGATTGACCTTGCGCTTCAGCATGGTCGGCAAGGTGGCCACGATAAGGGCCAGACCGACCAGCCCGATGGCAAGCAGTGGTCCGAGTGGCCCAAAATGGGCGACAAGCGTGGCGTTCAGATTGGTCAGGAATTGCATGATGTTCAGACCTTGATGTTGACCATGATCTTCATGAAGATCACGTTGACCACTAGGAACACGCCGACGATCAGACATGCGGGGATGAAGGACGAGGTTTGTTTAACGTCGTCATAGTAGTGCGGCTGGATGACGTTGATCATGATCAGCGCACCGACAGGAAAGGCTGACAGGAACATGCCCGACCATTTCGCCTCTGCCGTGATGGCGCGGACGCGGCGGAACAGTTTGAAGCGGGCCCGGATAACCTTGGACAAACCTTCAAGGATTTCGGCAAGGTTGCCGCCTGATTGCTGCTGGATCGTGACGGCGACCGCAAGAAAGCGCAGATCCTGGCTGTCCATCCGTTCAGCAAATTCCTTGAGGCTTTCGGCCACATCGCGGCCATAGGAGGATTCGTCGGCTATGATGCCAAATTCGGTGCCAAGCGGATCGGCGATTTCCTTGGCCACGTTGGAGATGGCCGACGAAAACGGGTGGCCAACGCGCAAGCTGCGGACCATCAGTTCCACCGCATCGGGAAGCTGTTCTTCCAATAGCGACATGCGCTTTTTGGCTTTGTTGTTGACCCAGACATAGACGCCGCCGATGCCCATGATGATGGCGACGATGATGCGGACAGGTGCTGCTGCCGAAGTGCCAATGGTCAGGCCAAGATAGGAAAACACCGCAAGGCCGGCCATAATTCCCAACAACTGCTTGGGCGTAAAGGCAATGTTGGCCTTTTGCGCCTTGGCGGCGAGGATGGAATACAGCGGGATGCCACGCGAATTGATGTGCTGGCTCATCTCCTTGCGAAGCTGCTCCAATACCTTTTCGCGGTCGTGGTTCTTTTCCAAAAGGGCCAGCCGGCGGCTCATCCGGCTGTTCAGGCTGATCGACTTGCCGAATACCGTCAGATACAGCCCCTCGACCAACATCAGGACGGCTACGAAGATTACTATGTAAATGAGGGGCGCTGCACTTATCTGCATGATCGGACCTTAAATAATGGGTTCGTAAATCGACGCCGGCAGATCGTAACCCCATTGCCGGAACCGTTCAGAATAGTGCGAGCGAACGCCGGTCGCGTTGAAGCGGCCAATGATCTTGCCACCCGGTTCGATGCCAAGGCGTTCGTAGCGGAAGATTTCCTGCATCGAGATGACGTCGCCTTCCATGCCGGTGATCTCGGTGATGGAAACCATCCGGCGCGAACCGTCTTGCAGGCGCGACGCTTGCACGATCAAGTTCACGGCGGCGGCGATCTGGGAACGGACGGCTTTTAGCGGCATTTCGATACCGGCCATCGCGACCATGTTTTCCAGACGCGAAATGCCATCGCGGGCAGAGTTGGCGTGGATGGTGGTCATTGAACCATCGTGGCCGGTGTTCATGGCCTGAAGCATGTCGATGACCTCTTCGCCACGCGTTTCACCGACGATGATACGGTCAGGACGCATCCGCAACGCGTTTCGCAGACAGTCGCGCTGTGTCACGGCACCTTTGCCTTCGACGTTGGGTGGGCGGCTTTCCATCCGGCCAACGTGGACCTGTTGCAGCTGAAGTTCGGCGGTATCTTCGATGGTCAGCACCCGTTCGGAGTTGTCGATAAAGGACGACAAGGCGTTAAGCGTGGTGGTTTTACCGGAACCGGTACCGCCCGAAACGACAATGTTCAGACGGCACGACACGGCGGCTTGCAGGTAGGCGGCCATTTCTTCGGTAAACGCGCCGAATTTGACGAGATCGGGGATGCCAAGTTTTTCTTTCTTGAACTTTCGAATCGACACCAAAGAGCCATCGACGGCAACAGGCGGCACCATGCAGTTGAAGCGTGAGCCATCGGCCAGACGCGCGTCGCAGTAGGGGTTGGATTCGTCGACCCGGCGACCCACGGCGGACACGATCTTGTCGATGATCCGCAAAAGGTGGCGTTCATCCTTGAAGGTGATGTCGGTCAGTTCCAGCTTGCCATTGCGTTCGATGAAGATGCGGCGCGGGCCGTTGACCAGAATATCGTTGATGGTTTCGTCTTTGAGCAGGGGCTCCAACGGGCCAAGGCCCATGACTTCGTCGTACAGATCCTGATTGAGCAAAGTGCGATCGTCCTTGTTCAGGACAACCGACATCTCTTCCAGAGCCTCGGCGGTGATGGCGGCGATTTCGACTTTCAGATTGCCTTCCGACGCAGATTCCAGCGCGGCGAGGTTCAGGTTTTCCAGCAGCCGCTTGTGCAGCTCTACCTTCAGTTCGCTCATCCGTTCCTTGCGCTTGCGTTCCTTGTCATGCGCCGCAACTTCGGCAGGGTTGCGCTGCGGAGTGACGGCCATTGCCGTGTTCTTGGGAGCGACCGGTTTGGCAACCGGAGCAGCCGCCCGTGCGGCGGGCGTGCCCGAGCCAACCGCAGCCAGTGTCGGCTTTTGAGCACCAGGCTCCGGCTTTTTGAAACGCGAAAACATCTTTAACCCCTAACCCCGGATGGGTGGTTTACTTTTTGGCGGACTCGACGGACTTATTAAGTTCGAACAGTGACTTGGCGAGCTTTTGAATTTCCTTGCGAAGCGGATTTTTCGCGGCGGATTCAGCCAATGGCAGGCCGTGGTCGTTGGCTTGCGTCACTTGCGGGCCACCATCCGGCAACTGCACCTCGATCGCGATGTCCAGACTTTCGGCCATGCGTTTGACCCGACTTTTGGCAGACAGATCGGTAAAGCGCGGTGCGCGGTTCAGGACATAACGCAGCTTTTCGTGGGGCAAACCTTCGGCTTTAAGTGCGCGGACCAGCCGCAGCACGTTCTGGGCAGAGCGCAGGTCCAGTTCCATCAACGCAAAGTAAACGTGGGCACGGGAGAGCACAGTTTCCGTCCAGGATACAATGGTCTTGGGCATGTCGATCACGACGAAATCGAAATTTGCGCGGGCCATGTCGATGATCCGGCCAATCGCCACTGCATCAACAATGTCCAGCGGCAACATATCGGCGGGGGCGGTCAGCACATGCAGCTTGTCATTGAAGGTCAGCATGGCTTGCAGCAGCGTGTCGCTATCCGAGTCGCCGGTCTCCGACAGCAGTTCGAACACGGCCTCCTTGCGCGGCAGGTCAAGATAAGTTGCGGCAGATCCGAACTGGAAATCAAAGTCGATCAGGCAGACACGCGGAGCTTCTTTCCCAACGGTCGCCAGTTCCCACGCGAGGTTGGCCGCAAAGGTCGATGCACCTGAACCACCAGCAAGGCCATGCACCGGCAACACCACCGCGTCACGGTCGCCCTTGGCTTTGAATCCGGGATGCGGCATTTCCGATTCAGGCTGCAACGGGAATGGGGCCACGGCCAGCATGGGGGCGGCAACCGGCTTGCGGATGCGTTCGATTGTTTCGTGCAACGCGCCTTCGGGCAGCGGGTAGGGCACGAAATCGTCAGCGCCAAGGCGCAACAGCTGGTGCAGGGCGATCGGGCTGACCTGATCGGCAATCAGGACAACTTTGATGCCATGCGACTTGGCCTGTTTCAGGATAGCCGTGATGCGGCGTAGGTCGGCTTCGTCTTCGGCATTTACGGCGATGGCGACAAATTCCAGACTGCGGGCGTCGGGCTGTTCCAGAAAGACTTCTGCATCCTCAAACGACAGATCACCCCAGCTTTCGCCAAGTTCCACTTCCATGTCGTCGATCAGCAAATCGAAATTCTGCACGTCGCGCGAGATCGTACACGCGAGAATCGGTGCCGGTTCCGGCTGGAGGTTTGCCACGCTCGTCATTCCAACATCCTTCTCAAGTCGCCCAATGAAGGGCGAAATCTGCGCCTGTACTCAGGCTTTCACAGACATCTGCCCCGGATCAGCACATGGAATGGTGACCATGAGGCTATTCCTCTTGCAGAGACGGTGCTGTTAGAAGTTGGCGAGATTGGGGCTAAAAAATCGTCAATCTTTGGTTTTTAATGATTCGATGCCGAAACTTGGAAACGCAAAGGCCCGCTTGCGCGGGCCTTCCGTGTCGCCTTGGCGTCAATCGTAAGCGTTATTTGGGTGTGACCTGGTTCGCGATCACGGTGTTCGTCGGATGCGGTCTGGTCGCGCTGTCGACATATTCCTTGAAGATGATCGCGGCGTATTTTCCGTTCAGAAGACCAGTGTAGCCTTTGGCGAAACCTGAAACTTCGGTCACAGTGCGACGGTTCTGCTGTTCGGGCGACTGGGTGTGGATGACCGGGCGGGTTTCGCCGTAGGATACCAAAGCCTCCAGCCGCGAAGTGCTGATGCCTTGGCTGGCCAGATATGCGACCACGGCATTCGCGCGGCGCAGGCCAAGCGAATAGTTGTAGGCGTTTGATCCAACCAGATCGGTATGGCCGTAGACGCGGAAGCGGACCTCTGGGAATTGGCGGATCCAGTCGGCCTGGCGTCGCAACACGGCGATGGCCGCCGGGCTAAGCTCTGCGCGGTTGAACGCGAAGGTGATTGTCGTGGGCACCTCACTGTCGAAACGGTGGGCAAGGGCAATGGTTGCATTGCCTTCGTTCATCATTGCCAAGCCGTTCATCATGGTCGGGTTGCCGAAGCCACCTTCATCGACCTCGGCCCCAGCTTCATTCGAAAAGGTCGTCGAGTTGCAGCCTGCCAAGGGCAGAATTGCGAGGGACGTGCAGAAAAGTGCGGTACGAAGGGATGATTTCATGTCCATCACTCCATCGTATAACCGTAAGAGCCGCTGAAGTCCTGCCGGGCCACTTCACCCGCAGCACCACGTTGAGCCCCGGCGGTTTTGCCGAACAGGAACAGCTCTTTCTCGGTCGGGATGCGAATTCGGTCGGTTGGCAGTGCCAAGGCATCACCTCGAGTCGGCGTCACCAGATGCGGGGTGACGATGATCACAAGTTCCGACTGGTTGCGCTGATAATCGGCGCTGCGGAACAGGGCACCCAGAATAGGGATGTCGCCAAGCCACGGCACCTGACCATTCAGGTCGCGGAAGTCGTCTTGCAGAAGGCCGGCGATGGCAAAGCTTTCACCATCGTGCATCTCGACCGTGGTAGAGGTTTCGCGGCGTTTGAAGGCGTTGACCGAAAAGCCATTGGTTTGCAGAGTGGTCGTCGTGTCGATGGAGGACACGGCGGCGTTGATTTGCAGGTTGATCGTGTCGCCATCCACCACCGTCGGGGTAAAGTTCAGCTCGACACCGAAGGGTTTGTATTCGACCGAGATATTGCCGGTGCCGGATGCAACCGGGATCGGATACTCGCCACCAGCCAGGAACTTGGCTTCCTGACCGGACAAGGCGGTCAGGTTCGGTTCAGCCAAGGTACGGACAACTCCTTTGGATTCAAGCGCCTCTAGCAGGACGCCGAATTCCAACGAACCCGCGGTAAAGCCCAGGCCAATGCGGCCAGCGGCCTGGTTGGTCGAATTGATCGGCGTACCGTCAAGGAAGCTTGCCAGCTTGTTTTGGTCCGCCAGCTGTCCGGTGCCGGCACGAATGCCTACGTTATTACCACCCGAGACGCCAAGTGATGCGGCGAGGCTTTTTGATACAGATCGCTGCATTTCGGCAAAGCGGACTTTCAGCATGACTTGCTGAACGCCGGATACCATCAAAAGGTTCGAAACCCGATCAGGCGCATAACGTGCGGCAAGGTCGAGCGCGCGGTCCAGTTTGGCGGTGGAAGAAACGGTGCCAGACAGCACAATGCCGTCATTGGCCGTGCGAACCTCAATATGGTCGCCGGGCAGGATTTGTTGCAAGCGCTCCTTGAATTCTTCGATGTCCGGGGTAACGTGCACCTCGACGTTGGAGATCAGCTTGCCGTCTTGCGTCAGCAAGGTCATCGTCGTGCGGCCCGGCGTCTTGCCCAAGACATAGATCGTTTTGTCGGACAGGGTTGAAATATCGGCGATACCGGGGTTCGCGACCGAAAGCTCTGCGAAGGGCGTGTCGCTTTCAACAACGACGGCGCGGTTCATGGGCACGTTAAGGGGCTCGGTTGCCGTGCCCTTCATGATTGTCAGCGTCTGCGCGATTGCTGGCGTCAAGGACGTGGTGGCAAGCGCCAGACCAAGCACCCCTGCCGTCCATAGGCTTCGCAGTATCATCTTGCCTGCCCCTCATTATGCCCAATGTCCGGGTCGTTATCGCCCGTTTCAAATCCTAAAATGCCGCATCCGGTTATTTTAAGCAAGAATCAAAAGTTTAAACAAGA
>JBDSXE010000473.1:0-3323 GCA_039926325.1 Paracoccaceae bacterium
GCCCATGCCATGACCGACGTCACGGGTTTTGGCCTCGCCGGTCACTTGATGGAGATGCTGGACGCCTCCAACTGCGCTGCTACCCTGCAAATGTCTGAAATCCCGACACTCCCCGGCGCCGAGGCCCTCTCCGCCGCTGGTCACGCCTCCAGCATCGCCCCCGCCAACCGCGCCGCGCTGCTTGGCCGCATCACTGGCCCCGTCACCCCCCGGACCGCCCTGCTATATGACCCGCAAACCAGTGGCGGCCTGCTGGCAGCCGTCCCCGCTGACCTCGCCCAGACGATCCTGAACGCCCTTAAAATCTCCGACCCCGAAGCCGCCATCATAGGCCACTTCACCGAAGGCCCGCCGCACGTCACGACCCGATGAATTAGCCTTTGCCAACCACTCCCGCCTGAGGGTTTTTCAGCACCATCGCCGCCACAGCATCTGCCAGCCCCACCAGATCCGCCTCGCCCAAACCCGTAGCCGCCACCTCGACCATCGGCACCGCCATCCGCGCCCGGTGCTTTTCGTAGCGCGGGTCGTAATGCAGTTCCATCAACCCATCCGCCAGCGCCGCAAACTCGCCCGCATCCGCCAGCCGCAACCACTCATCCACCCGGTCATGCGCCTGCACCCCGCGCAGCATCCCGATCACCCCCGCCAACCGGTCCCGGTCGGCGACCATATCGGCATAAGCCCGCACCAGATATTCCGCCCGTGCCGCCCGCGAAGCCACAATCGCCACCCTCGGCGCGGCGACCATCGCCTTCCACAGTTCCGGCGGCAAACGGCGATCACCGACCTTGGAGCTTTCCGCCTCCACCACCACGGGCCGCGTCGGGTCCAGCTTTACCAGCTCCAGCGCCAGCGCCATCTCGAACGCCTTCTGCGACGGTTGCCCGCCGGGCATATGGCCGAACAACGACCCGCGATGCCGCGCCAAACCTTCCAGATCAATGACTTGCACGCCACGCGCCGGCAGCATGTTCAAAACCTCCGTCTTGGCCGATCCGGTGTTGCCATCCAGAACCACAACGCGCGACGCGACTGGCGTGTCATACAATTCCTTGACCACCAGCGCCCGCCAGCTCTTGTATCCGCCCGCAATGATATCGACCCGCCAGCCGATCTGCGCCAGTATCGACGCGAACGACCCCGACCGCTGCCCGCCGCGCCAGCAATACACCAACGGCTTCCACGCCCCGGTCTTGTCCGCCAACGGCCCCTGCAAATGCGCCGCCGCATTCTTGGCCACCAAGGCCGCGCCAACCTTGCGCGCCTTGAACGGGCTGACTTGCTTGTAGATCGTGCCCACCTCGGTCCGCTCGGCATCGCTCAACACCGGAAGGGAAATCGCACCCGGCAGATGATCCTCGGCAAACTCCGCAGGTGCCCGCACATCAATGATGTCATCAAACCCAAGGGTGAATATGTCGGACAGCGCGGTCAGGACAACGGCCATCCTAAAACCCCGCCTCGCACGTGGCCACCAGTGCCGCCAGCATCGCCTCGCACCGCTCCATCTGCTCCACGGTCACGAACTCATCCGGCTTGTGCCCCTGCGCCATCGACCCCGGCCCGCAGATCACCGTCGGCATCCCCAGCCTGGCGTCAAACAACCCGCCCTCGGTACCAAACGCCACCTTGATCGTGCCATTAGCCCCGGTCAGCCCTTTGACGAAATTGACCACGCCCGCATCCGACGGCGTCCCCAGACCAGGATAATCCCACAGCCGCTCTACGTTGATCCCGACCTCAGGAAACTCCGCCCGCAACGGCGCACAAATCGCCTCCGCCGCCGCCTTCAACGCCTCGATCAGCCCCGCAGTATCCTCCCCCGCCAGCGACCGGATCTCGAAATCCACCACGGCCTTGTTCGGCACGATGTTCACCTGAACCCCGCCATTCAGCTTGCCCACATGCAGCGTGGAATACGGCACATCATAGTCCCCATCCTTCAACCCGTCCAAAGCCATCCGCGCCTGCAACTCCCTGACCTTATTCACAAAATCCACCGCCAGATGCAGCGCGTTCAGTGCCATTGGTGCCAGCGCCGAATGGCCCTCCCGCCCCACACACGTCGCCCTTAGCGCGACCTTCCCCTTGTGCCCCGTCGCCACCTGCATCCCGGTAGGCTCTCCCACGATGCAGAACCGGGGCCGCACCGGCGCCGCCTCCAGCATGTCGATCAACGACCGCACGCCCATGCAGCCAATCTCTTCGTCGTAGGACAGCGCCAGATGCAGCGGCACCTTCAGCGAACGCGACGCCGCACCAATCACACAAGCAATCGCCGCCGCCACAAACCCCTTCATATCCGCCGTGCCGCGCCCATAAAGCCGCCCGTCCGCCTCGGTCAGCGCAAACGGCGGATAGGTCCACGCCTGCCCGTCCACAGGGACCACATCGGTATGCCCCGACAGCATGACGCCCGCCCCCACGCCGACCGTCGCATAAAGATTTGCCTTGCCCCCCGCCGGATCCGGAATCAGCACCGAAGCAACCCCGGCATCTGTCAGCAAGTCCTGCACATAGCGCATAAGTCCTAGATTGGGCTTTGAACTGACAGTGTCAAAAGCGATCAATCGCTCCAATATCTCGCGGCTTTGCATCTTGTGATCCTTCCGTTCTGGCCAGATAACCCGAACCCTGCGACAAGCGGAAGGCATCAGGATCAACCACGGACCAAAGATGAGAAACACCACCCTCGCCCTGATCCTGCTCGCCACCCCCACATGGGCCGCAGACCAGCCCAATCTTGACCCCGCCGCACCCGCCATTCCCGGTGCAGTCGCCTTGCTCCTATCCGCGCAAAACCTCTATGCCCTCGGCCAATCCGGCAATGACCCCCTCATGGTGCTGACCGCCGCCCGCATGATGCGTGGCGTGGCGCTGATCCCGACCGATCGCACCCCGCAGACCAAAGGCACACCCGCCCCGTTCACCCTGACGCTGCCCGATGCCCCCGCCATGCTCACCACCGCGCGCGCCCTTGCGACAGGTGATGACCTGCTGCCCGACCTCATTGAAAGCATTGCGTCCGAAGTGCCGCCGCAGCCGAAATCCCTGCGCGCCACCCCATCGCAACTGGCCCCCGGCCTGACCGACACCTGGACCCTGCCATTCTACGGCGGCACCTATGGCGAACTTGCAATCATTGGCGCCGGACAAGGCAATCTCGATCTTTCCGTCACCGACGACAAAGGCAACCGGATCTGCGAAGACAACGGCAGCGCCGACACCGCCACCTGTGGCTTTACGCCGAAAGACAATGGCGACTTCACCGTCATCATCACCAACTCTGGAACCACCCCCGACGCATACCTGCTGGTCAC
>JBDSXE010000474.1:0-3191 GCA_039926325.1 Paracoccaceae bacterium
AATCCATCGACATCCGACAACAGGATCAACTGATCCGCACCAACGGTCACGGCAATCTGCGCGGCCAGTCGGTCGTTGTCGCCAAAGCGGATTTCGTCGGTGGCGACGGTGTCATTTTCGTTGACGATCGGGACCACGCCCAGACTCAGCAACGTCTCCATCGTGGCACGGCTGTTCAGATATCGGCGGCGATCCTCGGTGTCTTCCAGCGTGACCAGAACCTGCCCCGTGGTGATCCCATGCGGGGCCAAAACCTCTTCATAGGCGCGGGCCAGACGAATTTGTCCAACGGCAGCAGCGGCTTGCGATTGTTCCAGTGGCAACGGGCCATCAGGCAGCCCCAGAACTTTACGACCCAAGGCGATGGACCCCGATGACACCAGCACCACATCTGTCCCGCGAGTCTTGGCCTCTGCCACGTCCATCGCAAGTGCGGAAAGCCAGCCTTGGCGCAGACCCAAATTGCGATCAACCAGCAAGGCCGAACCGATCTTGACGACCAGCCGCTTGGCATCCCTGATGTCAGGTGCCGAAATCGGCCTTAGGGCTGCCAAGGCACATCCTCCACCGCAACCGCCGATCCAGCGATGATTCGCGCCCGCAGATCGCGCAATACATCGGGCAAGCCAAGCCCTGCCACGCCAGAGATGACATAGACCGGCCCGCCACTCGCCTTTTCCAGCGCCTTGCGCCGGGTGCTGATGGTCTTTGCATCCAGCGCATCGCATTTGTTCAGCGCGAGGATGCGGGGCTTGTCACCCAGAACCTCTGAATACGCCTCCAGCTCTTTGACGATGGTCCGGTAATCCTTCGTAATGGTCGACGATGTGCCGTCGACCAAATGCAGCAGTACCTTGCAGCGTTCGACGTGCGCCAGAAACAGCATTCCCAGACCGCGACCCTCGGAAGCGCCCTCGATAAGTCCGGGAATGTCGGCCATCACAAACTCTGCGCCGTCAATTCCGACGACGCCAAGGTTTGGAACCAGCGTGGTGAACGGGTAATCGGCGATCTTGGGTCGCGCATTGGAAACCGCTGCCAGAAACGTCGATTTGCCGGCATTCGGCAACCCGACCAGACCAGCATCGGCAATCAGCTTCAACCGCAGCCAGATTGTCCGTTCGACGCCCTCTTGTCCCGGATTGGCTCGCGCGGGTGCCCGGTTCGTGGCCGATTTGAACGCGAGGTTGCCCCAACCACCGTTTCCGCCCCGCGCCAACTGAATTTTTTGCCCCGGCGTCACCAGATCGGCGATCACCGTCTCTTCGTCTTCATCCAGAATTTCCGTGCCAACCGGCACTTTCAGGATCACATCGTCCGACGTTTTGCCAGTGCGCTGACTTCCCATGCCCTGCTGTCCAGACTTGGCGAAGAAATGCTGCTGATAGCGAAAGTCGATCAGGGTATTCAAACCCTCCACCGCCTCGGCAAAGACCGAGCCGCCGTTGCCACCATCGCCGCCATCCGGGCCACCGAACTCGACGTATTTGTCGCGCCGGAACGAAACGCAGCCAGCCCCGCCGCCGCCAGAGCGGATGTATACTTTGCTGAGGTCAAGGAATTTCATGTGGCAACCGATGATAAGGGACGTTAAAGCCGATAGACCCGGTAAGGCGCGGGCGCAAGCCTTCCGCGTGAAGTGTGGGCCAGTCCGGCGGCAGTCATGGGGGCTTCAGTCAAGCTTGCGGATATAGGTCCATGTTGGCACCCGAGCGTTTCGCGCGACTGAGAATGTCTCAGCATCGCCCAAATATTCGAACCCGCAATTGGTCAATACCCGTGCCGAACCGGGGTTGTCCTGAAAGACTTCTGCGAAAATCGTCCGGTTGGCCAACGGGTTGGCAGCGACCAGGGCACGGACGGCCTCTGACGCGATGCCGGTGTTCCAGAATGCAGGCGCCACCCAGTAGCCGACTTCGGACTGGCCACCAGGGCATTTCGCGTCATCCATTCGCTTAAGGCTGATCACGCCCAACACTTCCGAAAGGCCGGTGGATGTTCCGTCCATAACCCAGACTTCCGCATCAGCTTTGCCAGACATTGCGCGGGCCACGAACGCCTCTGACGCGCCGGGCGGCAACGGATAGGGGATGGTCCGGGTGGCTTCCGCAACCCTTCGATCCCCGGCGTATAGCGAGAATAGGCCCGCGTCGGACTTGCGAACCGACCGCAGTACGAAACGGCCCGCTGCAATCTGACCCGGTGGGGGTGATATGATCGTTGCCAAAGTCATGGCTCACTCCTCAAAACGCATGTTGGGCCACCGGCCCGGAAAATCCGCAGCCGCTCCCGATATCAGGAAAAAGCCGCAGTATACGCAAAACGCAAAGGGACCGGCCTTTCAGCCGATCCCCGTTTACAATGACATTGTAAAGGTTCGGCTACTCGGCTGCCTTCATCGCTGGCAGAACAGATATAAATGTGCGACCTTTGAGACCCTTTTTAAAGGTCACATGACCCACGACCTTGGCAAAAATCGTGTGATCGGTGCCCATCCCAACGCCCTCGCCCGGAAACCATGTCGTGCCACGCTGGCGTACGATGATATTGCCGGGAATGGCGGCTTGGCCACCGAACAGCTTGACGCCCAAACGGCGACCGGCTGAGTCGCGACCGTTGCGGGATGAACCGCCTGCTTTTTTGTGTGCCATTGGATGTTACTCCTTCGCAGCGGCGGCTTTGGCAGCGCGCTTCGGTTTTGCAGGGGCCTCCACGGCTGCCGGGGCAGCAGAGGTGTTGTGTGCGGCACGGCGCGCATCGGCGGTGCCAGTCGCAGCGGCGACGCCCGACGCTTCAGCGCCCGAGGCCAGAACTTCGGTCACGCGAACCAGCGTCAGGTGCTGACGGTGGCCCTTGGTCCGCTGGCTGGAATGCTTCCGGCGGCGCTTGACGAAGTGGATGGTTTTCTCGCCCTTGATCTGGTCGATGACTTCGGCCTGAACCGCAGCACCGGCCACGAAAGGCGCGCCAACGGTCACGGCATCGCCGCCAACCATCAGGATTTCATTGAACTGGATCTTGTCACCAGCAATGGCGGCCAACTTTTCAACGCGCAGAACGTCACCCGCCTGCACTTTGTATTGCTTGCCACCGGTCTTGAGGACCGCGTACATGGTCTTTCCTTTTCTTTGCTCCGCGTCCAGCGGCCCCTTGTCGGAGTTTGTGGGTTTCCCCGCCTTCGGACTGCGCGC
>JBDSXE010000475.1:0-4960 GCA_039926325.1 Paracoccaceae bacterium
ATCGACTTGGCGGCTTCTAACTGGCCGTGCGGGACGCCCTTGAACGCGCCGCGCATCACCTCGCCCTCGTATCCCGCAACTGACAAAGTCAGGGCCAGCACGGCAAAGGGCCACGCTTGGCGCAGGATCGGCCATAGAAAGCTGTCACGGATGCCGGGGATTGATGGAAACAGCGAGCCGAGGCCGTAATATAGCAGCCACAATTGCAGCAACAGCGGGGTGCCGCGAATGACGGTGCAGAACACCCGGGCGGGGGCGGCGACGTACCAGGGTCCAGCCGCCTGAGCCAGACCGATGGGGATGGCCAGGCACATGCCAAGGACCATCGTCACAACGGTCAGCCAGATGGAAATCCAGATGCCCCTTTCGATAAATCCGGATATCCAGCACACCGAAATCCAGCGGTAACACTGGTCACCATACCCCAGATGGCCAAAGTATTTGCCGCCGCTCAGCCAATCCCAGCGCAGCGCGTAGGAGCAGTAACCTACAATGGCCAAGGCGAGGATGATCAGGATGATCCGGTGAGGTTTCAGGAATTCCCGCATCAGCCCCTCACGTCCCGTTGACCGCGCCGCGCCCATTTTTCGATCCGGCCGATCAACCATGTCGAGATCAGCGAAATGGCAAGATACAGGACAATCGCCGCGAAAAAGAAGGTGAAGAAGGCTTTGGTGGTGGATGCTGCCTGCTTGGTGGCCTGGGTCAGTTCGGAAAAGCCGATGACGGCCAGCAGGGCGGTGTCTTTGGTGGCGTTCAGCCACAGGTTTGCCAGACCAGGCAGCGCGTTTGATGCCATCAAGGGCAGGGTGATGCGGCGGGCGAGGGTGCCACGCGGCATGCCCATCGCCTTGGCCGCCTCGATCTGGCCAGCTGGCACGGCAAGGATGCCGCCGCGCAAAACTTCAGTTTGGTAGGCGCCCTGAACGATGCCGAGGACGGCTATTCCGGTAATGATGGGGGAAATCTGGACGCGGTCATATCCCCAGGCCAGCAAAGCCTCGTTCAATACGCCGGTGAAAGCGTAGAACAAGATCAGGATCAGGACCAGTTCGGGGACGGCGCGGACGATGGTGGTGTAGACGCCAAGCAGGTCTTTCAGGATCGGGCCGCCGTACAGTTTGCCGAAAGCGCCGCCGATTCCGATGGTAAAGCCCAAACCGTAGGCGCCCAAGGCGATGATGATCGAATTGACCAACCCCGCGAGCAGTGTCGCCCCCCAACCGGGAGGCGAAAAGGCCAGAAGATCCAGCGTGGAGGCCGCAGCGACGGCCCCAATGGCCAGCATCATTCGCTGTAGATCGTGGACGAGAAGTATTTCGCGGTGATCTTGTCATAGGTGCCGTCGGCACGGATCGCCTTGATCGCATCGTTCAGTTTCGGCAACAGCGGGTCGCCTTTCCGCAGACCAAAGCCTACGCCCTGGCCAAGAATGGCCGGATCATCAGCAACATTGCCCGCGCTTTCGCAGCAGGCTTTGCCAGCGTCAGAGGCAAGGAACGCATCCATTGCGATGCTGTCAGCCTGAATCGCGTCGATGCGACCGGCGGCAAGATCCTGGTTGGCTTCGTCTTGCGTCTGATAGGTTTTCACTTCGGATGCGACCGGAGCGAAGTATTTCTGCACGTAGGCTTCATGCGTGGTCGAAACCTGCACGCCGACGATTTTGCCGGTCAAACCCTCTGGCGTGGGCTTGAGGCCCGAACCTTTGGCGACGACGATCATCGCTGGGGTTTTGTAATACTTGTCCGAGAAGTCGATGGTTTTCTTGCGCTCGTCCGTGATCGACATGGACGACATAATGACGTCGATCTGGCCAGAGGTCAGGGCGGGGATGATGCCATCCCATGCAGTTGGGGTGATTACGCATTCGATGGCGGCTTGTTTGCAGATGGCCACCATGAAATCGACTTCCCAGCCAACCCAGTTGCCGGACGCGTCGGGCGAGGTGAAGGGCGGATAGGGTTCGGATGCGACACCGATTTTGAGCGGGGCTGCCAGTGCGGCGCTGCCAAAGGCCAAGGCGGCCACGGCGGCAAGTACGAGTTTCTTCATAGGTATTCTCCTTGTTGGTCGGGTTTTTGGTGGACTTTGATCAGCCCACGGTTTTCAGGAACTGCTTGAGCCGTTCCGATTTGGGCGCACCGAACAAAGCCTCTGGCGGGCCTTCCTCTTCGATCACGCCGTTATGCAGATAGATTACGTGACTTGCGACTTCACGGGCGAACTTCATTTCGTGGGTGACCAGAATCATGGTGCGGCCTTCGTCAGCCAGCCCTTTGATGACCTGCAACACCTCTCCGACCAGTTCGGGGTCGAGCGCAGAGGTGGGTTCATCGAACAGCATGGCTTTGGGTTCCATGCACAAGGCGCGGGCGATGGCGGCGCGTTGCTGCTGGCCGCCGGACATGAACGCTGGATATGCACCCTCTTTTTCCGCAAGACCGACGCGGGCCAGCAGTTTGCGCGCGCGGGCCTCTGCCTCTGGGCGGGGGCATTTCAGCACATGCACCGGCACTTCGATCAGGTTTTCAAGGACGGTCTTGTGCGTCCACAGGTTGAAGTTCTGGAACACCATGCCAAGGCTTTGGCGCAGCTTTTCGATCTGGCGACGGTTTGACGGGCTGCCATCGGCGTGCATCGCGACCTGCTCGCCGCCGATTTCAATTTCGCCGCCCGAAGGGGTTTCCAGGAAATTGATGCAGCGCAGCATGGTGGATTTGCCCGAACCAGAGCCGCCGATGATCGCCACCACGTCGCCTTCACGGGCGCAAAGCGACACGCCTTTCAACACCTCATGGGTGCCGAATCTCTTGTGCAGGCCGCTGACGCGGATTGCTATGGGTTGTTCGGTCCCGATCGTACTGGCAGCAATTCCCTGGTCCGGCATGTGGCTCCGCCGTTTGTTTGGTTGATCTGAACCGTCGGGGGCCAGTTAGGCAAGCCTATAATTGCGGCATAAGGTGGCGATGCCCAAATTTCGTGCTATTCCAGATTGGTATGGCGTTCGCGCATGTTTTCCGCGCTTTCGCCAAGCCGATCGCGCAGCGCAAGCACCAGAATCTCGAATATGAGGAATTGCGCGCCTTCAAACACCGAACCCATCGGAAGGACGGCTTTGGTGGCACCTTGATCATCGGCCATCGTTTGCGCGGGGATCAACAGAACGCTGTCACAGGCGGCGGGATCCGGGCCGGTGCGTTGGGCGGTGACACAGGCGGTGCGGGCACCGGCAAGTTTCGCCTGACCGATGAGGGTGGCCACAGTTGACAGGTTGCCGGGGCCAGAGGATACCAGCAGCAGATCGCCGGGACCGACGGGCGGGCAGGCCATGTCGCCCACCACATGCACGTTCAGGCCAAGGTGATATAGCCGCATCGTCAGGGCGCGCATCATCAGCCCCTCGCGCCCGCAGCCAAATGTTGCGATGCGCTTGGCAGTGGCCAGCGCCTCGACCAGTGCGGCCAGTTCCGCCGGATCGGTAGCCGCAGCACCGTGCGCGAGTTCGGCGGCGGCCTGGTGAATTTGGGCAGCAAGGGTCACAGAAGGACGCGGGGTTCGGGCAAGCCACGGGCGACGTCGTCCATCGCGAAGGTCTTGCCAGCATCGGGGTATTGGGCGCGCGCAGCTGGCGACATACCCTCAAGTGCGGTGGTGCAGTAAAGCATGGTCATGTCTGGGCCGCCAAACGCCGGGCACGAAGTGTGCGGGCCGTCGAATGAAACTGCACGCAGGAATTTGCCATCGGGCGCATAGGCGGCCACGCGGCCGGCACCCCATTCGGCCAGCCAAAGTACTCCGTCGGCGTCGATAACTGCGCCATCAGGTTCGCTCTTGCCGCGCAGGTCCAGGAACACCTCTGGTTCGCCCTTGGGCCAGCCTTGGGTGTCGAGAGCCACTTTCATCACGCGGTTGTTCAGCGTGCCGGTGAAATGGGCGAAAGCGCCATCGACGCTGAAGCAGATTGAATTCGGGATCGTGCATTTGGGATACAGCAGACGCATTTCGCCTTTGTAAAAGCGGTAGATCGCGCCCTTTTCGGTCAGATCGCCGCCCTTGGCCATCGTGCCAATCCAGAACCCACCTTGCCGGTCGGCGCGGCCATCGTTGGGGCGGTTGCCTGGCTTGTCAGCCTCCAACTCGCAGAGGGGTTCAACCTCTTCGGTGACTAGGTCGAACAAGAACAGGTCACGCTCGCCAGCGATCAGCAGGACGTCATCGCTGACCCAGCCAGCGGCGGAAACGTTCTCGGGGAATTTCCAAGTGCGCTCGCCGTCGCGATCACGGGACAGCAGTTTTTGACCCAAGATGTCGAACCAGAACAACTGGTTGCGGGTAGGATGCCACAGCGGACCTTCGCCAAGTTCACAGATGCGGTTGTCGTGGATCATTTCAGGGCTCCATCATAGGCCGCGACGATTTCTGTGGCGCGGCGGGTGATCTCAGCGACGGAAAGGCCTGGGGTGTAGATGGCAGTGCCTATACCGAAACCGTTCGCGCCCGCGTTGAGCCATTGAGCAAAGTTAGACGCACCCGCACCACCGACTGCATAGATCTGCGTGGCTTTGGGCAAGACGGCGCGGATGGCTTTCAGACCTTCGGGGCCGATTAGGCTGGCCGGAAAGATTTTCAGGCCATCAGCGCCAGCCTTCAGCGCCGCAAAGCATTCGGTCGGCGTCATGACACCGGGCCAACTGGCCATCAACAGTTTCTTTGTGGCGGCAATCACCTCGATATCGCAGTTGGGCGATACAATCAGAGTGCCACCAGCCTGATGAACCTCGTGGACCTGAGCAATGGTCAGGACAGTACCGGCGCCAATTTCCGATTTATCGCCAAAGGCTTGCGCCATTGCGGCGATTGAGATCATCGGGTCGGGAGAGTTCAGCGGCACCTCGATCCGGGTGATACCGGCCGCGATCAACGCTTCGGCGGCAGGCAGTGCCTCGGCCGGGGTGAT
>JBDSXE010000476.1:0-5854 GCA_039926325.1 Paracoccaceae bacterium
GCCTGCAATTGCGGCCAGCAAAAACGGCAGCAACACCCATAGCGCGGGCGAACCCAATTCTGCCAGCAGCGGCACGGTGAACAGGACAGCGGTTGTTCCGATGAACCAGACAAACCCGCGCTTGGGCAAAGAACGGTGCGGTGTCAGGCGCAGGTGGGCGGTGGCAGGGGCCTTGGGGGGGAGCCATTGATAGGGCATAGGGACCGGCCGCGACTTGGGAGTGAGGGTTGTTCGGGGGCGTTAGATCAAGTTGAGGATAGGCTATGGCTCAACGCAAAAGGCCCCGGATCGCTCCGGGGCCAGTCGTCAATTCCACCTGCTCAGTGGGCGTGGGAATGGTCCCAGTCGCTTTGCTTTGGCAGTTGCCCGAACGTGTGTTCGGGCGGGGGGCAGGGCAGGGTCCATTCCAGGGTGTCGGCGTATTCGCCCCAGTAGTTGTCGACCGTGATCTTCTTGCCATAGCGCAGGGTGTAGAACACCACGCCAAGGAAGAACACGAACGAGGCGAACGACAGGAAGGCGCCGTAGCTGCTGATCTTGTTCCAGTAGGCGAACGCCTCTGGGTAGTCGATGTAGCGGCGGGGCATGCCTTGACGGCCAAGGAAGTGCTGCGGGAAGAAGGTCAGGTTCGCACCGATGAACATGGCCCAGAAGTGCAGCTTGCCTGCCCATTCGGGGTACTGTCGGCCCGACATCTTGCCGATCCAGAAGTAGACCCCGGCGAAGATGCCGAACACGGCACCGAGCGACATCACATAGTGGAAGTGCGCCACGACGTAGTAAGTGTCGTGATACATCCGGTCGACCGGGGCCTGGCTCAACACGATGCCGGTCACGCCACCGAGGGTAAACAGGAACAAGAAGCCGAACGCCCAAAGCATGGGCGTCTTGAACTCTATCGAGCCGCCCCACATCGTTGCGATCCACGAGAACACCTTGATGCCGGTCGGCACCGCGATGACCATCGTTGCCATCATGAAGTAGCTTTGCTGCGTCAGCGACAGGCCCACTGTGTACATGTGGTGGGCCCAGACGACGAAGCCCAGAACCCCGATGGCGACCATTGCGTAGACCATCGGCAGGTAGCCGAAGATCGGCTTTTTGCTGAACGTCGAGATGACGTGGCTGATGATGCCGAAGGCCGGGATCACGATGATGTAGACCTCTGGGTGACCAAAGAACCACAAGATGTGCTGATAAAGGATCGGGTCGCCGCCACCAGCCGGGTCAAAGAACGTGGTGCCGAAGTTGCGGTCTGTCAGCAGCATGGTTATTGCGCCAGCCAGAACCGGCAGCGCCAGCAGGATCAGCCAGGCGGTGATGAAGATCGACCAGGCGAACAGCGGCACCTTGTGCATGGTCATGCCGGGGGCACGCATGTTGAGGAAGGTGGTGATCATGTTGATCGAGCCAAGGATTGACGAAGCGCCCGACAGGTGGACTGCGAAAATCGCGAGGTCCATCGCGTAGCCGTCTTCTTTGGTCGATAGCGGCGGATACAGCACCCAGCCCACGCCCGCGCCATGACCGCCTTCGCCACCGGGGGCAAAGACCGACAGTATGGCGAGGGTCGAACCGGCGACATACATCCAGTATGACAGGTTGTTCATCCGCGGGAACGCCATGTCAGGCGCGCCAATGTGCAGGGGCATGAAGTAGTTGCCAAAGCCGCCGAACAGCGCCGGGATGACGACAAAGAACATCATCAGCACGCCGTGGGCGGTGATCATCACGTTCCATTCATGCCCGTTGGGCGTGCAGGGCGTGGTGGGATCGGCGATGAAGCGCAAACCCTCGGCGCAGAGATACTGCACGCCGGGGTTCATCAATTCCAGTCGCATGTAGACGGTAAACAGTACCGAGATCAGACCGACAAAACCGCCGGTGAACAGATACAGGATCCCGATGTCCTTGTGGTTCGTCGACATGAACCAGCGGGTAAAGAACCCTTTTTGTTCATGGCCATGGTCGTGGTCGTGGCCATGGATGGCTGCGTCGGCCATTGGCGTCTCCCGTATTCGTTACTTTGAAGGCTGCGTTGGTCGCATACCGGCTTGCATGATGTCTTAGTTTGGCAATCTCGACAGGGCAATGTCAGACTTAGCCGCAATGGCGAATTTCATGGGCCTGCGACGATTTTTCCTCGCGTGGAGGACGGCTGGTAGCCGGGGGCCGTTTTCAGTTTGCCGGCGGTGCTACGGATGCAAGGTAGGCCGCGACATCTGCGCCGCCTGTGGCCAGCTTGAATGCCATCTTGGAGTGCGCTGCGGGGTCGCCCGTCTTTTGGGCCAGCCATGTGGAGGCGTCAGGCAGGAAGGCTGCAATCATCGCTTCGTCCCATTTGGTCCCATCGGCACCAGCGGCGATCGTGCTGGGGGAGTAGGTGTAGCCGGGCAGCGATCCGATTTGCCGGCCAATGATGCCGTAGAGGTCAGGGCCGATCTTGCCGCCTTTCTGGACGACGGAGCCATCGGGAGCGATGATGGCGTGGCAGGCGCGGCACTTGGCAAACGCCTGCTTTCCGGCAACAGGGTCACCTGCGAGGGCGGGGGTGGCGAAGATGGCGAACAGAGCCGCGAACAGGGGCTTCATCGCATGGCTTTCCAGCTGAGTTTGCAACGGCAGTTTCACTGATTGCGGGCTTTGTGGGAAGCGGCAAGGTGGTCAGTCTGGAAAATGTTTGGCGAATTGGCTGGTCAGTGCGGCGTCCAGATCGGCCATCGTGACTGGCAGGCCAAGGTCGACGAGGCTGGTCACGCCGTGGTCCTTGATGCCGCAAGGGACGATGCCGGTGAAGTGCGACAGGTCAGGCTCCACATTGATCGACAGGCCGTGGAACGAAACCCAGCGGCGCAGTTTGACACCGATGGCGGCGATTTTATCCTCGGCCACTGTGCCGTCGGGGTTGGTGGGGCGGTCGGGGCGCGTGACCCAGACGCCAACGCGACCGGTGCGGCGTTCGCCCGTCACGTTGAACGTGGCAAGTGTGCCGATCACCCAAGCTTCCAGCGCACAGACGAATTTCCGGACATCGCGGCCCCGATGGTTCAGGTCCAGCATGGTGTAGACAACCCGCTGGCCCGGCCCGTGGTAGGTGTATTGACCGCCCCTGCCAGCGGTGAAGACCGGAAAACGGTCAGGGTCGGTCAGGTCGGCCGGTTTGGACGAGGTGCCTGCGGTGTAAAGCGGCGGGTGTTCGACAAACCAGATCGCCTCTGGCGCATTGCCAGCCGCAATCGCGCCAGCCCGCGCCTCCATCGCGGCCAGCGTTTCGGCATAGGGCGACAGGCCGGGAAGGGTTTGCCATTCAAGCGGTGCAAGCGTCATTGGGCCAAGATGGTGCCATGCGTGGCGGGATGCAAGCCGATGGGAAATACGTTGGTCCCAATATCTGCTTGTCCCCTGACGGCCCCTTCGCTAAATAGCCCGCACCCATGCCGGATCAGTGCGGATGTGGCGGAATTGGTAGACGCGCAGCGTTGAGGTCGCTGTGGGGTAACACCCGTGAAGGTTCGAGTCCTTTCATCCGCACCAGTCCGGCTTGGGTTTTCATGTAATATTGGTGGATTGGGTCGGGCAAAACTTGCAGCCGGACAAAAATCACGCCTAGCAGAAGGCATGGTCGACGCGGCGTCAGTCCTTGGTGGATGTCGTGCAGGGTGGGGTTTTGGGTGGCAAAGATGCGGTGGACCTTGCCTACACGAGCGCCGAAGTGTCAGCATTGTTGTCCCCGCTGCTAGGGCGGCAAACTGGTTCCGTGGATAGGGATGGGCGGGATGCTTAATACACCTGACTGACGACAGACGGGCTTTTGAACAATTCTCTGACCAGTGACACCAGTTCCTCGCCCCCGAACGGCTTGCTCAAGACGGTGGCGTTTCGGTATCCTGCAGGCAGCGCCTCGCGGCCATAGCCGGTGACGAAAGCAAAAGGTATGCCGCGTGCGGTCAGCGCCGCTGCAATTTCACCGACCGGATCGCCGTTGAGGTTGGCGTCAAGCAGCGCCGCTTCGATGGATATGTCTTTTACCATATGGCGGGCTTGGTCCAGCGAGCGGGCGGGGCCTATTGTCACCAAGCCCATCGCATCCAGATTATCGCAGATATCCATTGCGATGATGGCTTCATCCTCCACCACCAGAATTTTCCGGCCCTTCAACACGCCGCTGTCAACTTTGACGACCGGGACGGGTTCCTTTCGGAGCAAAGGCATCGCGGGCACCGATAACCGGGCCTCTTCCGAAACACTTAACGGCAGCCGAATCTGACACGTCAGGCCATCGCGATGATACTCGATCCTGGTGATGCCACCCGCACCTTCAAGGGCATGTGCGATCACGGTCGAGCCGAAGCCAGCCGATGTCGGAGCGGTGAGGTTGGTCATTCCGCCCTCTTTCCAGTTGATCACCAGTTCAGGCGCGCCGGCACCAACGAATGCAAGGATCCAGCTGACGTTAAGCGTCCCGTGCGGGACCGACAATGCGCCGAATTTTCGGGCGTTGGTCGCAAGTTCGTGCAGGACGAGCGCGACCTGAACGACTGTTTGCGGATCGAGCCTGATGTCTGGTCCTGATTGCGAAATCCGTGCGTCGATGCTACCCAGCACGACCTGCCCTTGCATCAGATCAGCAAAGCTGGCCTCTTTCATCTGGCCGCGCACCAGCAGGTCGTGTGCCCGTGCCAATGCCTGCACCCGACCGCTGAAGCTGGCAACGAATTCCGCCGGGCTTGCCGCGCGGCGCAGCGATTGCGCGGCGATGGCCTGAATGGTCGCAAGGGTATTCTTGACGCGGTGATTAAGCTCTCCGAACAGCAGACGTTGCAATTCTTCACTGCGCTTGCGTTCGGTGACGTTGCGCGCCACCTGGGATGCGCCGACAATGCGCCCGGTGCGGTCGCGCAAGGGCGAGACGGTCAGCGACAGTTGGACCCTTGTGCCATCCTTTGCCAGACGCTCGGTGTCGAAGTGCTGTATGCGTTCACCGCTGCGGATTTTATCCAGTATCTCGGCCTCTTCATGGGCGAGTTCCGCGGGAACGATCTTGAGCATCGATTGCCCGATCATTTCGGCTTCTTCAAACCCCAGAATGCGTGTTGCACTGGAGTTCCACGAGGTGACGATACCGTCGAGGGTTTTGCTGATGATGATGTCGTCAGAAGAAGAGACGATTGCGGCAAGGCGTTCTTGATGCAGCGCGTCACGGTCACGGTCAGATAGGTCCACCAGCAGATTGACGGCACCAGTCAATACGCCTTCGCCATTCCAGACCAGACTGGGATAGGGCATGAATGAAACCCGGGGTCCGTCAGGTCTTTCAAGCGCCGCCTCTGCCCCGACAACGGCGCGACCACTCCGCAGGGTGACGGCCATCGGACAATCCTCATGGGCGAGCGAGGTGCCATCGGGCATGAAAAGTTTCCACGAACCACACCATTTGCTGGTGCCGATTTCGGGACGCACCCCCCAGAACAGAGCGGCGGCCTCATTGTAAAACGTAATGTTGCCCAGTGTATCAGTGGTGTAGGCAGGCACTTTCAGAGCGGCCAACAGATTGTGTTCGGCGTACATAATGCTATCCCCACTGGGTACTGTATCACGCATCACTTTAATCTGATGTGGTTTCCACGGCGGCGAACCACAATTTTCCGGGCGATGACCCCCATCGTAATGTTGTACCCTTGTCCAGAACCGCATTTCTTTGGGTTTGGTCGCTACCCGGTCATCGGACTGACTTAAGGATATTCGTACTAACGCCGTGCAAGCCCCGGTGGTTCCGCGAACGTGAACACAACTGTAAATAAAGTTCATGATCTTCGGGAACCAGCTTGCGAAATTTGGCGTTGGAAACCAAATG
>JBDSXE010000477.1:0-2714 GCA_039926325.1 Paracoccaceae bacterium
CAGAAACGGTTCTGCGACGGTTGATACATTCACGCGAATTTCCCTGTAAATCCCGGCGCCGCAACTCATGCAGCGCCGGAACCATAGACCAATCTCAGCCGCCGATTTTGGCTTTCAGGTCGGCAGAGAATTCATCGACGTTTTCTTTGTTCACAACCTTGGTCGGAACGATGATCAGGCCATCAGCCGGAACCCCCGACTTGTCGCCGTTCAGATAGGCCGCCATCAGCTTCATACCCTGATAGCCCCACTCGAACGGTTGCTGCACGACGGTCGAGACGAAAGAACCCTCCTTGACCGCACCCAGCGTCACTGGGTCTTCGTCAAACGCGACGACGGTAATGGCACCCAGCTTGCCAGCGGCTTGCAGGGCTTCGTAGATCTTCGGCGAGTTGTACGAATAGAAACCCACCATGCAGGTAATTTCAGGGTTCGCCACCAACACGTCATCGACGTTTGAACGGGCCTTGGCAAAGTCAACGTCGTCACCACGCACGTCCACCAGCTCGATCCCATGACCGTCGATCGCCTTGCGGAAGCCTGCGATACGCTCCTTGGCATTGTCCGCCTCAAGGAAGCCGACAAACCCCATGCACTTGCCGCCTGCGGGCAGCGCCTTGACCATTTCGCCGCCAGCCTGCTCGCCCGCCAGTTCGTTCGACGACCCAAGATAGGCGATCCGGTTGGACGATGGCGCATCCGAGTCAGTGGTGAACAGCGGGATTTGCGCCGCGATCTTGTTGAACGCATCAATCGAGTTCTTTGGGTCAGCCGACGAAATCATGATGGCGTCCGTGCCAGCGGCAACCAGATCGTCCATCAGCGAATTCTGTAACGCGGCAGTCCCTTGTGCGGGATATTTGAACTGCAGATCAAAGTCAGGCAGCTCGCCTTGCGCTTTCTTGACGCCAGCCTCGGCCAGCTTCCAGAAGTCGGACGACGCGTTCACCACGAAGGCGATCTGCTTTTTTTCCTGCGCGATGGCAGGGGAGACAAGTGCAGTGCCAGCCATAGCCAGCACAGCAAGTTTCAGTGCATATTTCAATTTCATTCCTCCCAGAAGCTGCAATTTCAATTTGCCGACGTAGTCCGCTACCCAACGGGCGCGACAAGTGGTTTGCAGAGGCAAGACCGTGGGACATGCGCCGCCCAGGCCGCCCCGCATCAACTCGTCGTCCTTGTCAGTCCATTCGGTGTTCGGGTTATTGCCCCGATCAGGCGTGGTTTGCCCACGAAAGACAATTTGATGCAGCGAATATTTTATGTCAAACGGAATTTATGATTATTAATGATGCAGATGGCATGACCAGCCCAGCCCAGATCAGCATCGAACCAAGGGGTTGAAAACACCGGCATGACGGACGCCAGCACGCCAGCCAAAAAGCGTTCCATCCGCCCGGTCGCCCCACGCAGCGAAACCCCGCCAGCGCCCCCACGCCGGGTGACGATGACGGATGTGGCGCTGGAAGCGGGGTGTTCGCAGGCCACGGTTTCGCTGGTGCTGAACAAGGCTCCCGGTGTCAAAATATCAGCCGAAACAAGGGCCAGAGTGATCAAAGCCGCGCTGAAACTTGGCTACGCGCCGCCCACTTTTGCCCATCTGGAACCCGCCCCCAGCACCGCTCATTCCGATCCGATAGGCTTTCTTGTCGATCAGCTTGCCACCAGCCCCGAAGCGGTCGTTGCCATCGACGGCGCACGGCAAGCCGCTTGGGAGGATGGCCGCATCGTGCTGACCACGCAGACCACGAACGATGCCGAAATGGAGCGTGAGGCGATTCGCGTCCTGACCCGTCAGCCGCTGTCCGGCATCATCTACATGACGATCTTCACCCGCCGCGCCAAATTGCCCGCTGAACTGCTGTCGCTTGGTGTGCCGATTGTCCTCTTGAACTGCTATGATGGCGAGAACCGTCTGCCCTCTGTCGTTCCGGCCGAGACTGCCGGTGGCCGCACCGCCACGCGGCACATGATCGACCTCGGCCACCGCCGTATCGGTATGATCACCGGAGAGCCGTGGATGGAGGCGGCACGCGATCGCCAGAAAGGCTATCGTCAGGCGCTGGCCGCCGCCGCGATTCCCTTCGATCCCGATCTAGTCCGGCGCGGCAATTGGTCGGCCAGCTCCGGCTATGACGGCACGCAGGCTTTGCTGGCGCTGCCCCGCCCGCCGACCGCGATCTTCTGCCAGAACGACCGCATGGCCATCGGCTGCTTCGAGGCGCTGAAAGAGGCCGGGCTTCGCATCCCGCAGGATATGTCGGTGGTGGGTTTCGACGACGAGGAAATCTCCCGCCACCTGCACCCCCGCCTGACCACCCTGATCCTGCCGCACCGCGCAATGGGCGGCTGGGCCGCCAAGCGACTGGCAGCAGGGGCCGGGGCAGGGGCGCCGGTGGAACTGGAATGCACCTTGGTGGCACGGGATTCGGTGGCAGGGCCAAGGGCAGGTGAGTCGGATTGCATCATACTCAGGCGGGCAGGCCGTTGAACTTGCGAAAGGCCCTGTCCACGAGCCATTCGGGCATGAAGCGCCGCAGCGTGCGAACCTGGAGCGACTGCTTGCCTGCGGAATAGCGCAGCTTCGGCTTCTTCTCTGTGGCGGCTTTGACCACCATGTCAGCGACAATCTGCGGGGCGTCGCCTTCTTCGACCCACTTACGCATTAGGTTTTCACTACGTGCCCGCTCTGAGGCATAGGTTGGCAGCGGCTG
>JBDSXE010000478.1:0-3944 GCA_039926325.1 Paracoccaceae bacterium
CGACGCGCCCGAATCGGACGAGCCATATTGTTCGACAGCTTCTTTCTCTTCCGCAATCTCGCGCGCCTTGATCGACAGACCCAGTTTGCGGGTCTTCGGATCAATGTTGGTGACGCGCACGTCGATCTTGTCGCCAACACCGAAACGCTCCGGCCGTTGGTCAGCACGATCACGCGACAGGTCGCTGCGACGGATGAACGACTTGGCGCCGTTGTAATCCACCTCGATGCCGCCTTCTTCGATAGCCGAAACTTCGACGGTGATGATACCGCCACGTTTCACGCCATCAACCGCATCGGTGAACGTGTCATCACCAAGGGCTTTGACCGACAGCGAAATACGCTCTTTCTCGACATCCACTTCGGTGACGGCGGCCTTGACCGTATCACCCTTGCGGTAGTTCTGAATGGCGTCCTCGCCACGTTGGTCCCACGACAGATCCGAAAGGTGGACCATGCCGTCGATATCGTTGTCGAGGCCGACGAACAGACCGAATTCGGTGATGTTCTTGACTTCGCCTTCGATGGTCGAGCCAACCGGATGGGTTTCCGCAAAGACTTCCCACGGGTTGCGCTGGGTCTGCTTGAGGCCCAGGGAAACGCGACGCTTGGCCGAATCAATCTCCAGCACCATGACTTCGACTTCTTGGCTGGTCGAAACGATCTTGCCGGGATGGACGTTCTTCTTGGTCCACGACATCTCTGAGACGTGAACCAGACCTTCGACGCCAGCTTCCAATTCGACGAATGCGCCGTAATCGGTGATGTTGGTGACGCGGCCCTTGTGGACGGTGCCGATGGCGTATTCTTTTTCAACGGCATCCCACGGATCGGATTGCAGTTGCTTCATGCCCAGCGAAATACGGTGGGTTTCCTTGTTGATCTTGATGACCTGCACTTTGACAGTCTCACCGATCGCAAGGATTTCCGACGGATGGTTGACGCGACGCCAAGCCATGTCGGTGACGTGCAGCAGGCCGTCAACGCCGCCCAGATCAACGAACGCACCGTATTCGGTGATGTTCTTGACCACGCCGTCAATCGCCTGACCTTCGGTCAGATTGCCGATAACCTCGGCACGCTGTTCCGCGCGCGATTCTTCAAGGATCGCACGACGCGAGACAACGATGTTGCCACGGCGACGGTCCATTTTCAGAATCTGGAACGGCTGCTTCATACCCATCAGCGGGCCAGCATCACGTACCGGACGCACATCGACCTGGCTGCCGGGCAAGAACGCAACAGCGCCGCCCAGATCGACCGTGAAGCCGCCTTTGACACGACCGAAGATCGCGCCATCGACGCGGGTTTCAGTGGCATAGGCTTTTTCCAGACGATCCCAGGCTTCTTCGCGGCGAGCTTTCTCGCGGCTGATCTGAGCTTCGCCACGGGCGTTTTCCACGCGGTCCAGATAAACCTCGACTTCATCGCCAACCTTGATGTTGGGTTGTTCGCCGGGGTTCGCAAATTCTTTAAGGTCGATGCGGCCTTCCATCTTGTAGCCGACATCGATGATGGCCTGGCCGGCTTCAATCGCGATGACGCGGCCTTTGACAACGGTTCCCTCAGAGGGAGTGTCAATTTCGAAGCTTTCCTTCAACAGGGCTTCGAAGTCTTCCATAGTCGCTTTAGCGCACATGCAGTCTGATCCTTTTCTCTTGTTTTCACTGGCCATGCGGTTGGCTCCGCCGGTCTTTTGCCGTTCAGTCCGCCTTTTCCGAAGTCCGGGCAGCCGAAAGACACTGCTGACGGGATTCCGGCAGCGCCGCTCCTATACGCGCGAGGACGATCTGAGGCAAGCATGGTTTCGCTTGACATGCCGTGCAAACCGTTAGCCAATCGACTAGCTTTTCAGGGGGTCACCATGTCTGAAACCACGCTGCACCGGATTGGCTGGGTCATGTCCGCATTGTTCGCCCTGTTCATGTTCGGCGCGTCCGCAACGCCGAAACTTGCGGGGATGGCTGTGGCGCAAGACACTATGACTGGCCTTGGCTGGCAGGATGCGCCGCTGATCCTTATCGGCTGCATGGAGGTTGCGTTCACCCTGCTGTTCCTGTTCCCGCCCACCGCATTGCTAGGTGCCGTTCTGATGATGGGCGTTCTGGGGGGTGCCATCGCGACCAATCTGCACGCCCACGCGCCGCTTTACAGCAACACGCTGTTCGCGGTCTACCTTGGCACATTCATGTGGACGGCGCTTTTGTGCCGCGACAAACGGATCCGGTCTGTGTTTCCTGTACTGCGCTGACGGGGCCGCTGGCGATCAGCGCAGAATGCCCGTAGGGAATGACCAGTGTTTGGTCAGAGCAGGCTTATGGAACCCCTGGTTGATTGCGTCATCGAAGACGACCGCTGGCAGGCTTTCGGTCTTGAACCGCTGGCCCTGCGCGCCGTTCAAGCCACCTTCGCCGAACTCCACCTACCCGAATCCGGCTTCACGCTTGTCCTGATGGCGTGCGACGATACCCGCATCGCCACGCTCAACGCCGATTTTCGCGGCAAGCCTGCCGCCACCAATGTCCTGAGCTGGCCGTCAGAGGAACTGTCCGCCGAAACCGACGGCGACCTGCCCGATGCCCCCACACCTGCCAGCCCGGACGACCCCGAATCCCTGGGCGATATTGCCATTGCCTACGACACCTGTGCCCGCGAAGCTGCCGAGGCGGAAAAGCCGATGGCTGACCATGTCACCCATCTTATCATCCACGGACTGTTACATTGCCTGGGTTATGATCACATCCGTGACGGCGATGCCGACCTGATGGAGGCTACAGAGGTGCGGATACTTGCAACCCTTGGGCTTTCTGACCCATATTAGGCGCGGCCCCCCAGAGGGGTCATTTCTGGACAAAGGACCGATGGGCAGTAGCAGTGATGGGTCAGGGGCAGCGCCGGGCGCGCTGACCGCGACTGAAGACGAGGCTGACGAACCCGCGCAACGCGGCTTTTTTGGCAGGCTGTTTGACGCAATTTCCCCTGCGGATCAGTCCACCCCCAAACCTGACGCCAATCCCTCACCGGCACCCGCGCCGGTCGCGGCCACGCACGGCCTTGGCAACCTGCGCCGTCTGCGCGTCGATGATGTGGCTGTGCCCAAGGTTGATATCGTGGCCGTGCCTTCTGACATCGGCAAGGATGCGTTGGTACAGGTGTTTCGCGAACATGGCTTCAGCCGGGTCCCGGTCTACAAAGGCACGCTGGACCATCCGCTTGGCCTGATCCTGCTGAAGGACCTTGCGCTGCAATACGGCTTTGGTGCGGGCGGCAAGTTTGCGCTGCGCCGCATGTTGCGGCCTGTCCTCTATGCACCGCCGTCGATGCCGGTCGGTGTGCTCTTGCAAAAGATGCAGCGCGAACGCGTCCACATGGCACTGGTGATCGACGAATACGGCGGCGTCGATGGGCTGGTCACGATCGAAGACCTGATCGAAACCGTCATTGGCGAGATCGAGGACGAACATGACGAAGAAGAAGGCAACCTGTGGAAAGAGGAATCGCCGGGCGTGTTTCTGGCCCAAGCCACCGCCCCGCTGGAAGAGTTCGAGCCTGCGATCGGCGTGACCCTGCGAACGCTGGAGGATGATCAGGACATCGACACCCTTGGCGGTCTGGTCATGCTACGAACCGGCCGGATGCCCGCCCGGGGAGAGATTGTGCCCCATGCCAGCGGAGTGGAGTTCGAGGTGGTCGATGCCGATCCCCGCCGGATCAAGCGTATCCGTGTCCGCCTGCCGGGCGCCGTAAGTGCCGCCGCCGCCGAAACCAAGGCGCCATAGTGCGGTGGTGCTTTCCGGGCTGGCGGGCCGTGGGTGTGGCGTTCGGACTGGGTGTCATCATGGCCACCGGACAAGCACCGCTTGACTGCTGGTTCCTGACGCTGCCGGCACTGGCGGCGCTGTTACACTATATCGCCAAGGGGCCCGCCTCTCGGGCGCTATGGCT
>JBDSXE010000479.1:0-7651 GCA_039926325.1 Paracoccaceae bacterium
GTAGATGTAAACGCTGATCGTCTCAGTCGCCACGCCCGGCCCGCCGCCGGTCATGATGAACAAAGTATCGAAAATCTTGAAACACTCGATCACCCGGATCGCCAGCGCAATGACGATGATCCCTTTCATCCTCGGCAGCACTACGGTGACAAAGCGTTGCCAAGGGTTTGCACCAAGCAACGTCGCAGCCCGCACCTGATCGACCGGAACGCCGACCAAACCCGCCAGCAGGATTAGAAACATCAGCGGCGTCCATTGCCAGATGTCTGCGACCATCACCGCGAAAAGCGCAAGGTTAGGGTCGGAAAGCCATGCCACTGTCACCGGGTGCCCCACCAGATGCGACAGGATGTCATTCACCGGCCCGCCCGACTGGAACAGCATATAGAACATGTAGCCCGCGACCGCAGGCACCACCATCATCGGCATGATCAGGATGGAGTAGAACACTCGCTTACCTGGAAAGTCCTCGGCAAATAGGGTCGCCAGACCAAGGCCAAGCAGAAACTCCACCGGCACGCAGACCGCCATCACCAAGGCGGTCCGCCCCAATGATGCCCACAACCGCCCATCGGCAATCAGGTCGGTGTAATTCGCGAAGGTGTTCCACATCCGCCATGCCTGCGGCCATCCGGTGCCCGCTAAAGGCGACCAGTCCGTCAGTGAGATATACAGCTGCATCAGCAGTGGAAACACCGAGATGAACAGCACTAGAACCTGCGCCGCGATCGTCAGTTGAAAGCCCAGCCGGGTGGATTCCTGCTCTGCCGTGATCATTGCTTCAACGCTCCAAACGTCAGCCCGCGCACCAGATGTTTCTGGATCATCACCCCCAGCACCACAGGTGGTACCGCGGCAATCAGACCCAACGCAGCCTTGGCTCCGTAAAGCTGTCCCGTCATCGACGACGACAGCGACGCCATATAGACGGGCACCGTCTGCCAGTTGCGCGAGGTCAGCAGCAGCGCGATCAGGTAATCCGACCAGTTGAGAATAAAGACAAACAGCGCCGCCGAGGCCAGAGGTGCCCGCATCATCGGCAGAGTGATCCGCACAAAGACCCGTGCGCGCGAACAGCCCTCGACCAAGGCCGCCTCCTCTATCTCGCGCGGCATGTCGTCGAAGAAGGTCTTCATCAACCAGAACGCAAACGGCAACGTGACGATGCCGTAGATCAACGCCAGCCCCCACCACGTATCCATCATGTTCAAGAACGCCCACATGATCATGACGGGAGTCATCACTGCCATCGGCGGAAACAGCCGTAGCTGTATCAACGCCAAGGGCAGGTTCCCGCCAGAGCCAAAGCGTGACAGCCCGTAAGCCGCCGACGTCCCCGCCCCCATCGCAATCAGCGTGCCCAACGTGGCCGACAACAACGAAGACAGGATCGGTTTCACAGCCGTATGATCCAGCGCCACGATCAGGTCAGAATTGCTCTGGCCAAAGATAAACCGAAAGTTGTCCAGCGTCGGCGCCTTTGGAATCCACGTCAGCGCGGCCCCGGTCGCCGTCCACTCTGGGATCGGCTTGAACGCCATCGAGGCCATCCACAGGATAGGGACCAGTGCAATGGCCACTGCGATCAAGATGGCAAGGTAACGAAATGCCTCAAAGGCCAGCGAACGGGTCATGTGAAGTCCAGAATTCAGGGATAAGCGGCTGGCACGAAACCTCCGTGCCAGCCTTGTCCTTCAGCGCGTCATGGGAGGGACTGCGCCGTGCGAATTGTCACACCGGGTCAAGTACTGTCGGCCACGCTGCCTTGCTAGCCTTGACCGCCGCCATGATTTTATCTTCACCCGTGCGCCGGGTGATCTTCTGCCACTCGGTAGCGGTGTCGGCCATCGCCTGCTCTGCCGTCTTGGCCTTGGTCAGCGCCGCCATCAGGTTTTCGTCCAGCGCGTTGTGGAACGCCGTGGCACCGGGGAAGTTGATCGAGGGCACCGTGCGGGCCACCGTCTCGCGCACCACGTCCATGTGGTAGGCGTGATAGGTCTCGCGTACCAAAGGATCGTCAAAGTCCGACAGGCGGAAGGGATCGAAATAGCCGCCGGGGTTGGCCGTCATCCACGCATAGATTCGCGCGGAGCCGAGCCATTGCAGTAGAAGGTAAGCCACCTCGGGATACTGCGACTGCGCCGAAACCATCCCGGTCAGGCTAAACCACAGGACCGAACGGCTGACCAGCTTGCCATCAATCTCACGGCCCGGCGGCAGCATCGACCCGATCTTGCCGGTGACTTTCGACCCAGTATTTCCGGCATTATCCAAGAACTTTGGCAGGTTGGAAAAGGCGCAGGTCATCGCCGCGCCACCACCGGCAAAGTTGCCATACTGGTCCGACCAACCCCACGAAATCGCATCCGGCGAATGATGCGCCAGGCTGTCCACATATTCTTGCGTCGCAGCCACCCCTTGCACGCTGTTGATCAGAGGGACGGCGTCATCACCGAACAGAAACTGGTTCGGCGACGCCATCGAGGTATAGCGCTGATACCAGTTGGTATAACCCCAACCCTGATTGCGTAGATCGGTGCAGCCAAACAACCCCTTGTCCGGGCGCTGGAAGAACGCCGCAACATCGGCTTGCTGCTTCCAGGTTTTCGGGGGGGCAAGGTCATAGCCATATTTCGCCTTGAACGCCGTCTGCTCTGCCGCGTCATCAAACAGGTCGGTTCGATAAACCCACGACTGGAAATCGCCATCCAGCGACACGCCATAGGTCGTCCCTGAATATTGGTTCAGCAATGAGACACCCTGCGCCCCGTTCACATAGCCGGTCTTGGGGTCGTCCCACTCTGGCTTGTATTGCGCCACATAGTCGTCCAGCTTGGCAATCCCGCCGCTTTCGGCCAGATCGCCCAGGCGGTTCCAGTCGGTCGAGTAGATGTCGAACCCGCCGGCCGAGGTCGAAATGTCCTGCATCGTCTTGGTGAATTCCTGCCCGTTCGGCAGACCGACGATTTCCAGCGTGATGCCGGTCTCTTTCTCGAACAGGTCTTTGATCGATGGCGCACCTGCCGGGAATGGTTTGGTCAACTGCCCAACAGAGCCATCCGACAGCCCAACCACGATTTTGGTCGGAGCTTTGCCCGCGCCCTTCAGCGTCTTGATCCCCTCGATCGCGCGGCCTTCGGGCGTGTCAGCCCCATACTGATAACGCTCCGCCCCGGCGAACCCGGTTGGCCCGCCAATCATGCCCGGGGCCAGCGCATCCGGTGAGCCCGCCCGTGCCGGTCGGATAAACCGCGGAGCTATCCCGATAGCCGCCCCATACACCGCCAGCTTTCCGCCGGTCGTCAGCAGGTTGCGCCGCGAAATGCGGTCTTGAATGTTCATTCTATCCCTCCCTGGATCGAAGGCCATTAGATGACGCTTCAAGGGTGATGTTCTATGACGTGATAAATCATTTAGTCAACTCATTTGATTAAATTTCTGATGTGCCTGATGGGTGTGGCGGCTCCTAAAAAAGCACTGACGCCACCATAAGTTACAAAATAGACTGATTTAGCGTAACAAAGTTCCAAGAGGCGGCGCGGCATCCATCTCTGGATGTCGCCACGGCAAACTTGCTTCTGCCAATTCAAACTCATTTGACATCATAAGACATCATTTACAGCTCGCGGTTTTGATGCCAGAACGATCCGACATCCCACCCGACCGGAGCCGCCATGATGAACCCTCGCGTGACCCTGCAAGACGTCGCCCGCGAGGCCAATGTATCTCCGGCTACTGTGGACCGCGTGCTGAACAGCCGCGATGGTGTGCGCCCCCGTACCCGGGAGGCTGTTTTGGCCACCGCCTTGCGGCTGGGTTACGTCACCGACGGCACGCTTCCGCCCACCAAGCGCCCGCAGACCCGGCTGATCAACTTGGTGTTCCTGTTGCCCTCAGGTACCAACAGCTTCATCAAGGCCCTGTTCAACCAAATCGAAACCCAAGCTGCCCGGCGCCCCGAACTTGCCGTTCATGTGGAAACGCTGGAGGGGTTCAATCCGCAAACCGTCGCCGCCCGCCTCGCCGAACTGCCCGGGGAGGTGGATGGCGTTGGCCTTGTCGCCCAGGATCATCCCCTTGTACGCGAGGCGATCCGCGCGCTGACCCGCAACGGAATTCCGGTGGTGACAATCGCCTCCGACATCCAGAACGTCGCGCGCCTGGCATATATCGGTATCGACAACCGCCAGGCTGGCCGCCTTGCCGGGCAGCTGATTGGCCGTCTTTTGGGCCGTGGACCCGCCAAAGTCGCCCTCTTCGCAGGCTCCCTTTCTTATCGCGGTCATGAAGAGCGTGAGATGGGTTTCCGCCACATCCTTCGCGAAGAATTTCCTGCCGTCCAAATCGTCGAACTGCGCGAGATTCTCGATGACCGCAGCCGCGCCGTGGTTGAAACCGCCTCAGTGCTTGATAGCCACGCCGACTTGGCGGGGATCTACAATGTCGGGGGCGGCACAGTCGGCATCGCGCAGGAAATCTCGCGGCGTGGCCTGTCCGGCAAAGTCGTCCTGATCGGCCATGAAGCGACCGAAGCCAACAAGCAGCTGCTGTTGGAAGGGGTGATTGACGCCGTAATCGACCAAAACCCTCGCGTAGAAGCGCGCGAGGCCCTCAACATCCTGACCGCCGCCGTCCGAGCCGAGGCCTATATCTACGTCCCTCCGCGCCTACAGCTGGTTCTGAAAGAGAACCTGCCCAACGAGTAGTTCGGAAACACTGGTCTTGAGGAGTGAACGGCGAAACCCCTTTGGCAGCGCCCGTGGTTGGACATTGCACGTCTGGCAGCCGCCGGGTTGCAGTTCTGGCAAACCGCCAGCACCGGCTATCAGATAGGACTGGCTCCCGAATTGGTTCTTGGAACCTCGACCGACTACAAAGCTTTCCTTGCCCCAGCCATGTTCTTGATCGGTGCGAACTTGTCCGTTGTCCGGATCGTCTCAACCACGATAGATGCGAACGGATTGCTGCTGCGCGCGCTGATCTGTCCGCTGGCGCGTCGCTGTTGCATTAAACCCGGCGTATCACGCTTGGCGTTGCGATGATCACGCTTGCCGTTCCCTTGGCACCTCGACCGCTCGTTTCAACACCACCCGCCAAGCACAGGTTGATGCTGGCGCTGGGCTTCGGCGTCCGCAAGCGCGGGATCGTCATCCTCAGCGTGATCGGGGGCCAAGCCCGCGCAGTTGGGGGCGTTTTTATGGGCACGCGGGGCGCTAATGACCCTTCTCAGCAGCTTTCTCGGGCTTGTCACGGGGAAGATCATCGTCTGGATGATGATCAAGCTTTTGACCGGCGTCGTCGATCCCCCACCCGAGGCCATGTCGGTGCTCGGGGCCCATGTCGATAGGTTGTTGGGTGGTCGCAACGTCTGCCATCGGTGCCGTACTCCTCGCTGGACATGGACTTCGTCAAGGCACGATAGTGTCATGCGCGACGTTTAGATGGTTAATGAGTGCCGCCCCAAACGCGCAACAAGTCAAAGAAATACCGCCCCCGACGTCAGTCGAGGGCGGATTACGGTTTGCTGAACGCTGAACGAGAGGCCTTATGCGGCTTCAGCCAGTTCCTCGCCGTCATGGGTGAAGGTCATATAGCCGACAATTACAATGATGGCGCTCAGGAACAAGACACTGGTGATGATGGTGCCAAGGCCGAACCCGCCATATTCATGCTTCTGCGACAGCAAGTCACCGAACGAGGCACCCAGCGGGCGGGTAAAGATATAGACCAGCCAAAAGCCAAGGATCGGGTCTAGTTTCAGGAAGAAATATCCGATGGTTAGTGACGCGATGATCAGCCCGAACAGGACACCGGTCGACAGATATCCAAGGGCGAACTTTTCGGCCACTAGGTCGCCTGAAGCCGTCCCGAGGGCAAATGTGAACAAGATCGCCAACCAATACCAAGTCTCGCGCCGAGTGGTCAGGATCGAATGGATCGAAAGCGTCCCTTCGGCGCGATACCAAAGCGCGAAGGTTGCCGCCAGCGCGATGGTGAAGATGATGGTGGTGACCTGCAAAGGTACGCCAAAGTTGTCAACCAGATTGTCCGTGACCAATGTGCCGACAATGCTGATCAGCACAACGGACAGCCAGTAAGCCCAAGGCACGTACCGTTTTTGAGCGAATTGGAAGACCAGCGCCACGATCAGCACGGCGGACATGATCAGCGAGGTCGCTGTCAGGCCAAGTCCAAGGTTCACGCCCAGATAATCGGCTGCGGTTTCGCCCATCGTTACGGCCATCAGCTTGATCAGCCAGAAGTCGACCGTGACTTTTGGTACGCGGTTCAGCGCGGACGCCGTCACTGCAGAGGTTTGCATAGTCTGGATCCTTTGGGTGAGGGGTTCATTTGGCCTGCAGCGCCGTCATCAACGCGGCAAGGGCAGTCTGAACTTTGGCGGCATCCGGCGCTTTGGCGCGCACGGCCTTCAAGGCACCGTCCGACGCCATATCGATGTTGCCCCAAGCCTCTTGGTTTTTCGGGCGCAGCGCGACCTCGGCGTTGTCCCATGCCGATTCCCAATCGGTGATACGGGCTTGGGCTGCAGCCATGTCGCCGCTAGCAGAGATTTTCTGGACATCGGCAATGATCGTAGTGAAGGCAGACATGTCGCCAAGAGTCGCAGGGGTCGCCGAGGCGTAGCTCGCTTCCACCATGTGAAAGCCGGAAAAGCCAATCACCGGAACGGCAATCAGGGCGGCGGCAAGAAGCAGTTGTTTCATAAGTTTCTCCTCAGAACGTTGGGTTCAGTCCGTACTCCTGAAACCCGGCCCATACCGCAACATGTTCGGCGAATTACATTTATGTAATCTTCATGTCAGAACGGCGTATTCTTGCCGAAACATAAAGGGTGGCAATGAAGAATATCCGCAGGACAATATGAAGATTCTGGTCATCGAAGACGACAGTGTGACAGCCGCCTATGTCGCCGACGGTTTGCGGCAAGAGGGCCATTCGGTTGATGTGGTCGAGGATGGTCTTGCAGGTTTAGTGCAGGCATCTAACTCTAGCTACGACGTGCTGGTGATCGACCGGATGTTGCCCGGTCTGGACGGCCTGTCGATCGCCAAGACACTTCGGGCTGCCAAGAACGGCACGCCGTTGCTGCTTCTGACTGCCTTGGGCGGGGTAGATGACCGCATCCAGGGGCTGAATGCCGGGGCTGACGACTATCTGGTGAAGCCCTTTGCATTCGGCGAGCTTTCGGCCCGAATCAACGCTTTGGGCCGCCGTCCACAACTTACCGAACAACAGACATCTCTCACAGCAGGGGATCTTGCGATGGATCTTTTGTCACGAAAAGTGACCCGTGCCGGTCAAGTCATTGATCTGTTGCCGCGGGAATACGCTTTGCTGGAGCTTTTAATGCGGCGGCGCGGCCGTGTTCAAACCCGCACCATGCTGCTAGAGGCTATCTGGGACATTCACTTCGATCCGCAGACAAATGTGGTGGAGTCCCATATCAGCAGGTTGCGAGCGAAGATCGACAAGCCGTTTGGCAGCGATCTTATCGTGACAGTGCGTGGTGCTGGCTACCAGATCACCGCAACATGATCGCGAGATTTCAGGCAAGCGTCATGCGGTCAACCCCGCTGCGGTTGACTGGCATTCTTGTCGGCCTGTTCATCGCCTCGACACTGGTCAGTTT
>JBDSXE010000480.1:0-3969 GCA_039926325.1 Paracoccaceae bacterium
CGGATTGTTCGCGAAACGCCGCCCGCGCCAGCAGATAGACGTAGGGGTAAAATGCCGCCGTCAGCACGACAATCGCAAACCCCGCCGAATGCACCTCTGGAAACGCATAGTCGCGTGCCGATTTCCAGCCAGTCGCCAGCCGCAAGCCAACCTGCACCGGACCTGAGTAATCCAGAAAATCGACCAGCGCATAGGCTCCGATATAGGCCGGTATCGCCATCGGAAACAGCAACGCATGGTTCAGCCAACCTCGCCCCGGAAAGCGGTACATGACCACCAGCCACGCCGTCCCAGTGCCCGTAATCACAGTCAGCGCCCCAACCCCAACCATCAGCATCAGCGTGTTAGCCAGATAGCGCGGCAATACCGTTGCCATAAGATGCGGCCAGATGTTCTCGGTCGGATGAAATGCCAGCCACACCACCGCCAGCATTGGTGCCACCACCACAGCGCCGATCAGCGCGGCGATCACGGACCAGATGCCGGGCAACATCCGCCGCCACGACACTTGGTTTGCGGGCGTGTTCTGCCTGATCATGGAATCCGCCTAACCGAAAGCAGTTTCACTGTCCAGAAAACCCGTATAATCACCGCAAAACAAGAATAAGAGGCATGTCTCCTAATGCGGATAGTCTACCACCTTGGCGCGCATTGCACCGATGACGAAAGGCTGTTGCGCTGCCTTTTGAAGAATCGCGGCGTGCTGGCCAATCAGGGTATCGTGGTGCCGGGCCCGACCCGCTATCGCAACCTGCTACGCGATACCGCTGTTGCGTTGAAAGGGCAGCCAGCCTCGCTCGACACCCAAGCCCTCGTGCTGGAACAGATCATGGAAGAGGACAAGGCCGAACGCCTGATCCTAAGCTGGGACAGCTTTCTGTCATTCCCGCCTTGGGCACTTGACGGTGCCTTGTACCCTGCCGCCGCCGACCGGGTCCGGGCCTTTTCGCAGATATTCCCGCAGATCGAAGCAGAGTTTTACCTCGCCCTCCGCAACCCTGCCACCTTTTTGCCTGCGCTTTTCGACAAGCAGAAAAACAACAAGGGCGGTGCCAAGGATTTCAACGAGTTCATGAAGGGTGTGGATATCTACAGCATTCGCTGGTCCGACGTGATCGAACGGGTGCTCAGGGCCAATCCCGATGTGCCGCTGGGGATCTGGTGCGACGAAGATACGCCGTTGATCTGGCCAGAGGTGTTGCAAGCAGTGTCAGGTCACGCGCCCGCGACCAAGCTGGAAGATGAACACGAACTGCTGCACCAGATCATGTCGGCAGAGGGGCTGAAGCGGATGCAGGCTTACATCGCCACCCATCCGATCACCACGCCAGACATGCGGCGCAAGGTTGTCTCTGCGTTCCTTGACAAATTCGCCGTCGAGGACCGCATCAACATCGAGGTAGAGGTGCCGGGTTGGACCGGCGACACCATCGCCACACTGACCCAGATCTACGAACAGGACGTAGCACGGATCGCCCAGATGCCGGGCGTCCGGTTTATCGCGCCCTGACTGCGGTATTCGAACGCCGTTTGGCTTTACTTCATCCCTAAAGCGGCCTTGTACATCTCCATGATCGCTTCTTCCTCGGCGATCTCGTCCGGCTTGCGCTTGCGCAGGGCGATCACTTTGCGGATGATCTTGGTGTCGTAGCCACGACCTTTGGCCTCTGCCATCAGCTCTTTCTGCTGTTCGGCCACATCGGCTTTTTCCGAGTCTAGTTGCTCCAGACGCTCGATGAACTGGCGCAACTCGTCGGCGGTTACGGAATAGGTGTCGATAGTGTCGCTCATCTGGGCCTCGCTACGGGTTTGGTTTGCCACTCCCTACCCTTCCGTGCGGGCGGGGTGCAAGTCCGATGCTTGTCAGACGACGCGTAACAGGCTAGGCGCGTGCCAACGGCAGAGGGCATCATGGCAACACTGATCTGGGGCGGCGCGGCACTTGCGCTGGTGGGCGTGGTGGGGCTGTTGTGGTGCGTCAGGCTGGCCCTGAGGGTGAAGTCGATGGCCCAGGATACAGAAGCCAGCCGCGCCGCATTGCAAAAAGTAGTTGTGTGGAACATGGCCGCGCTTGGCATCGCCTTCGTCGGCCTGATGATGGTGGTGGTCGGGATAATCCTGCGCTGACGCGTGATGGCGAAACGTGGAAGCCGGTTTTCCTCAATGATCACACGACCACTTTGATCTAGCGGCTGTTCAGGCTGGCGAAATCCTTGCCGTCTGCGATCAGCCGGTCGATCAGACCCGCCGGCTTGAACAACGGGTTGCCCGCAGCACGGCCACGCAGATCGGCCCGCAGGACCAGCAGCCCACGCTGATCGGCTTGGAACATCGGGCCGCCCTGCCAGCGCGGCATCAACCCGGAAAACAACGCCACCGCATCGATATCAACCGCCCGCCGCGCCCGTCGCGCATCCAGCATCCGCGCGCCCTCGGCAGCCAAAGCCGCCAGACAACTTGCCACGACAGCGGCACCACCGGACGGCATCGGGGGCAAAGTGTCCTGCGGTCCGGACGCCATGCCATAGGCCGCCAGCGCCGCCGTCACCACCTCCTGCGATGTGCCGTCGGCCTCTAGTTGCGCCACGGCCCCCGCCAATGCCTGCCGCAGATGCAGCTCTATCGGCCCACCCGGCCCGGCGAATACCATCCGCCAGTTCAACCGCTGCACCAGCGCCATGACCCGCGCCACCACTGCCGGAACCGCCGCGCCGGACATCGACACCTCTGCCAGCCCGCCCACCGCATAGGGCACGGTAACGGCGACATCCGGCCCGCCCTCTGCTTCAGCGGCGCCAATCGCCGCCTGCATCACAATGTCGAAAATCTCTGGCAGCGGTTCGACGCCCGCTGCCAGCACCAGCAGTTCCGATCCTGCCAACGGCTCTGGTGACAGGGTGGAGCTTAATCTGGCCCAATCCGCATCCCTCGCATCCTCGGACATCTGCCCGGCCACCACGGCCTGTTCCTGACGCCCGGCAATCCGCTCTAACGCACCAACCAGCGCCGCCCTCTGTGGCGCGGCCAGCGCCACCCGCATCCCCGCCGACAGCGCCTGAAATGCCAGATCGGCAGCAGTATCATCCGCCCCCCAAATGCCGACAGAGTTGATCTGCGGCACCCCGACCGCAGCCACTGCCAGCGGCGGCGTCGCGGCCCGCCGTTCGGTGAAAAAAGCATAGCGCAAACCGGCAGCTTCCGGCGTGGCCACCAAATCCTCGAATGCAGTCCGCTCCAGCTTCAGGCCCTGATCCAGCGGCAACAATCCTGCCGCCTCGATACAGTCGATGATCCGCATTGGCGCGGGCAGATGATTGCCCTTCTGCCCGGCCCGGGCCGCCCGGATCGCTGCCAAGTTGCCCGCCACATCCTTCGACCCGCGCATCACGGTGCCGGTGCGCCGTGGCGACAGCCCCTCGCGTGCCATCAAGATCGCTGCCTCGGTCAGGTCCACCTCGACCACCCGGTCGATCATCCCCAGCGCAATCCCCTCGCTCGCCCGGATCGGCGCGCCGCTCAGCATGATCCGCAAGGCCTCTTTCGCACCGATCAAACGCGGCAGGCGCTGCGTGCCACCTGCACCCGGCAACAGCCCCAGATTGACCTCTGGCAACCCCAGCATCGTCAGCGCGTTCGCAATCCGGTAATGCGCCGCCAGCGCAATCTCCAACCCGCCACCCAACGCAACGCCATGCAGCGCAGCAATTACCGGCTTGGTGCAAGCCTCGATCCGGCGGCAAACCTCGCTCAGACCAACCGTCTGGCTGACCTTGCCGAATTCCTTGATATCGGCCCCGGCAGAAAACCCGCGCCCCTCGCCCCGAATGACAATCGCCCGGATGTCGTCGGCGGACTCGGCAGCGGCCAGTCCGTCGACAAGTCCCTGCCGAACCCCCTGCGACAGCGTGTTGACCGGAGGATGCGCCAGCACCAACACCAGCACATCGCCAAAGCGTTCTTGCCGGACTA
>JBDSXE010000481.1:0-8638 GCA_039926325.1 Paracoccaceae bacterium
GCCTGGGCCATTCTGGTGTTTCCGTCGCTCGCCATCAGCTATCTTGGGCAGGGCGCGTTCGTTCTGAAACACCCCGAGGCTGCAGTTGACCCCTTTTTCCTGATGGCCCCGGCATGGGCGCTGCTGCCGTTGGTAATTCTTGCTACCGCCGCCACTGTGATCGCCAGCCAAGCGGTGATTTCCGGCGCTTTCTCGATGATGCAGCAGGCGGTCCAGATGGGGCTGCTGCCACGGATGGAGATCAGGCATACCTCGGAAACCCAGCACGGTCAGATTTACATGCCGCGCGTCAACATGATCCTGATGACGGGAGTGATCTGCCTTGTCATTGCTTTCGGTTCGTCAACCAGCCTCGCGTCCGCCTACGGCATCGCAGTCACGGGTGACATGGTGATCACCTCGATCCTCGCCTTCGTGCTGCTGACGCGCGCCTGGAAATGGCCGCTGGCGGTCGTCATCGCGATCATCGCCCCAATCCTGACGATAGAGCTGATGTTCCTTGGCGCCAACCTGACCAAACTGATCGACGGCGGCTACGTTCCGGTCATGCTGGCCTCCACAATGTGCCTGCTGGTCTGGAGCTGGGTTCGCGGGTCGGCTCACGTCAAGCTCAAGGCGTCAGATTCAGCGATATCGTTGACCAAGCTGATTGCGATGCTGACGAAATCGCAGCCCATCGCGGTGCCGGGAACGGCTGTGTTTCTGACCCAGGATCCGTCGATCGCGCCGTCGGCTTTACTGCACAATCTGAAACACAACCGGGTTCTGCACAGCCAGAACTTTATCGTCACCGTCGCCGTCGCCCCGACCCCTACCGTTTCCGATGCCAACCGGATTTCACTGGAGCGGCTTTCCGACAACTTCTTGCGGGTCATACTGAACTTTGGTTACATGGAGACGCCGAATGTGCCGCGGGCTTTGTCGCTGGCGCGCAAACGGGGAGAGAAGTTCGATATCATGACGACCTCGTTCTTCCTGAACCGCCGCAGTTTCCGCTCGGCGCGGCATCAGGGTCTGCCGTTCTGGCAGGAAAGGGTTTTCATCGCCCTGTCAAAATCAGCCGCCGACGCCACCGCGTTCTACTGCCTGCCGTCAAACCGTGTGGTCGAGATGGGACAGCAAATGGCGATCTGAGCGTCCAGATGTGGACACTTTGTAAAATCATTTAATACCAGATGCTTACCTGCCGCCGTTAACCTCAATTTAACCTGCCCGCGGCAGATTTCACACCAAAGTCCGCATCACCTCTGACGCGATCTGAAACGAACGCAGCCGGGCCTGATGGTCGTGGATCATGCCGGTCAACATGATTTCGTCCGGCTTGTGCTTGGCGATCAGCGCGCTCAGTTGCGCCTTGACCGTGGCCGGCGATCCGACAGCAGCGCAGGACAGCGCAAATTCAACCTCGCTCATGATCTGCGGCGGCACTTCTGACAGATCATTCTGCGGCGCGGGCAGCTTGCCCGGGCGGCCCGTTCGCAGACGCGAAAATGCCAGCACCTGCGAGGTCCGCAGGAATTCGGCCTGCGCGTCTGTGTCCGCCGCAGCCACCCCGGCGGCCATCATGAAATGCGGGGCATCACGCGTGGCGGACGGGCGAAAAGTCGCGCGATAGGTTTCGGCGGCCTCTTCCAGTTGTGCGGGGGCAAAGTGACTGGCAAAGGCATAGGGCAGGCCTAGATAGGCGGCCAGTTGCGCGCCATACAAGCTGGACCCGAGGATCCAGATCGGCACCTGCGTGCCTTCGCCGGGGAAAGCGCGGGTGCGGGCTTCGGCGTCAGGAGGCGCAAGGTAGTGCTGCAACTCCATAACGTCATTGGGAAATTCCTCAGACGCCTCCATATGACGCCGCAAGGCCCGCGCCGTTGCCATGTCGGTGCCGGGTGCGCGACCAAGGCCAAGGTCGATGCGGTCGGGGAACAACGTGGCCAGTGTGCCGAACTGCTCTGCAATCACCAAAGGCGCATGGTTGGGCAGCATGATGCCACCCGCGCCGACGCGGATGGACTTGGTGCCAGCCGCCACATGACCGATCACCACAGCCGTCGCGGCAGAGGCGATGCCGGGCATGTTGTGATGCTCTGCCAGCCAATAGCGGTGATAGCCCCAGCTTTCGGCGTGGCGGGCAAGGTCAAGGGTGTTGGCCAGCGCATCGGCAGCGGTCTGGCCTTCGGCGACGGGCGCAAGATCAAGAAGGGAATATTTCATCCCTGTCATGTAGGGCGGCCAAATGCCAACCGAAACCCCGATCGCGCGAAATGGCGCATATCCGCTATGTCAGCGTTGCCCGATGCCGCAGGCGGGTCTAACCTGAGCGGAATTTTACGGGAGGGTTTCATGAAATTCATGTGGGTGGCCATGATGTTTGGCTTGTTCGCCACGACGGCACTGGCACAAATCACCTACGAAGGCGGCGATGGCACCAGTATGGCAAATGCAGTCGTGATCGCTGGCGCGATGGGCGAGTCCGACGGGGTGGACAGCGAATATGTCTGGCTTGACCAGAATTTCCCCGGTTACGCCAGCGATGGACAGGCGCTGCTGCAAGACAGCGCCAAGGTCTATGACTTGCTCACGATCCATCATCAGGGCAAGAAATACGAAGTGTATTTCGACATCACCGGCTATTTCGGCAAGTAGTTACTCCGCCGCTTGAACGCTGGGATTGTTCGGGTGGGTGGTCCAGTTGGCGTAACCGCCTACCGTCCGGCCGGTGCGCGGATCAACCGATCCTTGCGGCATCTCTACCATCGTGATGCAGTTTTCCACCGGGCAAACATCGACGCACAGGTTGCAGGCGACGCATTCGTCGTCCATCACCTCGAACACGCGCCCCGGTTTGATTGCAATCGCCTGATGCGAGGTGTCCTCGCACGCCGCATAGCAGCGGCCGCATTTGATGCAGGCATCCTGATCGATTTGCGCCTTGGTGACGTAGTTCAGGTTCAGGAATTGCCAATCGGTCACGTTCGGCACAGCTTTGCCGATAAGGTCCGACAGCGCCATATCGTGACTGTCCAGATAGTCCGACAGGCCCGAAATCATTTCCTGGACGATCTTGAACCCGTAGGTCATCGCCGCAGTGCAGACCTGCACGTTGCCCGCGCCAAGCGCCATAAACTCTGCCGCGTCGCGCCAAGTGGTGATGCCACCAATGCCCGAGATTGGCATACCGCGCGTCTCGGTTGACCGGGCGATTTCTGCCACCATGTTCAGTGCAATCGGCTTGACCGCAGGGCCGCAGTAACCGCCGTGCGAGCCTTTGCCGTCAATCATCGGCATCGGCGCGAAACTGTCCAGATCCACCCCGGTGATCGAGTTGATCGTGTTGATCAGTGACACCGCATCCGCCCCGCCGCGTTTGGCAGCGTCGGCAGGTTTGCGTATGTCGCTGATGTTGGGCGTCAATTTCACGATACACGGCATACGAGAGTGTTTTTTGACCCACCGCGTCACCATCTCGATATATTCCGGCACCTGCCCCACTGCCGACCCCATGCCGCGTTCCGCCATACCATGCGGACAGCCGAAGTTAAGCTCTACCCCGTCCGCCTCGGTATCCTCCAGCCGACCAAGAATATCCTTCCACGACTCTTCATCGCACGGCACCATCAGGCTGATCACCAGCGCACGATCCTTGTAGTCACGCTTGACCTGCTTGATCTCTCGCAGGTTCACCTCCAGCGGGCGGTCGGGGATCAGTTCGATGTTGTTCAGCCCCAAGAGGCGCCGATCGGCCCCCCAGATCGCGCCGTAGCGCGGGCCGTTGACGTTGACAACGGGCGGGCCTTCCGACCCCAGAGTCTTCCACACCACCCCGCCCCACCCTGCTTCAAACGCGCGGCGGACGTTGTATTCCTTGTCGGTCGGTGGCGCAGAGGCGAGCCAGAACGGATTGGGTGATTTGATGCCGATGAAGTCTGCTGCCAGATTTGCCATGCTCTAAATCCTCATCAAAGTTGCATTAATCTCTTCCGCCGCGTCGCGCCCTTGGGCTACCGCCGTCACCGTCAGGTCTTCGCCACCCAAGGCACAATCGCCACCTGCCCACACCTTGCCGACATGCCGGACCAGCTTTGCCCCGTCCTGTACAATCGGGGCGTCGGACAGCATCTGGCCGATCGCCTTGAACACCTGATCGGCCTTCAGCGTAAACCTGTCGGCGGTCAGTTCAAGCCTGCCACTACCTTCGGCGGTATAGGCAAACTCCATCCCTTCCGCAGCGCCGCTGCCGATAACCCGCACCGGCGCAGCACCATAGATGATCTTGACACCATTGGCGGTCGCCAGGTCCTGCTCGTAGACGCTGGCGCTCATCTTGTCCTTGCTGCGACGGTAAACCATCGTGACGTTCTGCGCCCCCAGCAGTTTTGACTGCACCGCTGCGTCCACTGCGGTCATGCCGCCGCCGATCACCACCACATCGCGGCCCACTGGTAGCGCGGACTTGTCACCGGCCTGCCGCAGTTCGGCAATGAAATCAACGGCGTTGCGGACACCGGCCAAGTCCTCACCGGGGGCGCGCAGGGCGTTGACCCCGGCCAGCCCGATCCCCAGAAACACCGCGTCAAACTCTGCCTCAAGGCTGGCGAGCGTGAAGTCGCGGCCCAGTTCGCGGCCATTCTGGATGGTAATACCGCCGATTTTCAGCAGCCATTCGACCTCTCTTGCGGCAAAATCATCCGTGGTCTTGTAGGCTGCGATGCCAAACTCGTTCAGCCCGCCAGCCTTGCCGCGGCGTTCAAACACCACAACATCATGCCCTTTCAGCGCCAGTCGGTGCGCGCAGGCCAGCCCCGCGGGGCCAGCGCCAACCACGGCCACCCGCTTGCCGGTCGATGTGGCCCGCACAAACGGGTGGATGCCCTTGCTCATCAACACATCGGTGGCGAACCTCTGCAACCGGCCGATTTCGACCGGCTTGCCTTCGGCCATTTCGCGCACGCACGCCTCTTCGCACAACGTCTCGGTCGGACAAACGCGGGCGCACATACCGCCAAGGATGTTCTGGGCAAAAATCGTCTTTGCGGCGGCGTCGGGCGTGCCGGTGGCGATTTGGCGAATGAACAGCGGAATGTCGATTGTCGTGGGACAGGCCGTCATGCACGGCGCGTCATAGCAGAAATAACAGCGGTCGGCGGCCACCAGCGCCTCGTGCCGATCCAGTGGTGGCGTCAGGTCGCTGAAATTCTGCGCCACCGCTGCGGGTGGCAAGCGGTTGGCAGCAATTCCGGGTGTCATAGGGGAATTGGGCATTGGCTGAGGTCTCCCTTGGCGCGTTTCCAGAAGGCTGCCACGGGTTCAATTTTTTATCAAATGGTAAATTATCGAAAGCCGAAGAATCTGATGCCGAGGCCCACCCCGCCGATATGGATGCTTTTCCTTGAGGCAGTGCTAAGTTATATGGGTAGCAATCAATCGCCGGGCCCGGCCCGCCCGGCCTGCAAACGAACGAGCCAACAGAGGACGGCATGAGCAAAAATTCACCCGATGCAGACGTGAAATTCATTGCGGCTCTGGCAGAGCTTTTGAACACCAACGAACTGACAGAACTGTCGGTCAAACGTGAATATGCCGAAAACGACAGCATGGAAGTGCGTGTCGTCAAGCAAAATACCGTGGTTCAAATGGCCGCCCCTGCCCAGCAGATGCACTATGCGCCTGCCCCGACTGCCGCCGCTCCTGCCACCGCTGCTGCCGCCCCCATCGACGATCCTGCACAACATCCCGGTGCCGTAACCTCGCCAATGGTCGGCACCGTCTATCTGTCGGCCGAACCGGGTGCCGCCGCGTTTGTCACTGTCGGTTCGACCGTGACCGAAGGTCAGACCGTCCTGATCATCGAGGCGATGAAGACGATGAACCACATCCCAGCCCCGCGCGCCGGCACCGTCAAGCGCATCCTCGCGACTGACGGGCAGTCGGTGGAATACGGCGCTCCTCTGTTGATCATCGAGTGAGGGTCGCATTGTGACCCAGCCGATTTTCGACAAAATCCTGATCGCCAACCGGGGCGAGATTGCCCTGCGTGTCATCCGCGCCTGCCGCGAAATGGGCATCAAATCCGTCGCCGTCCATTCGACCGCCGACGCAGATGCGATGCACGTTCGCATGGCCGACGAATCCGTCTGCATCGGCCCGGCCTCATCTACCCTCAGCTACCTGTCGAAAGCCGCGATCATCTCGGCTTGCGAAATCACCGGCGCGCAGGCCGTCCACCCAGGCTATGGCTTTCTGTCCGAAAACGCCGCTTTCGCGCAGGCACTGGAAGATCACGACATCACCTTCATCGGCCCATCTGCCGAACACATCCGCATCATGGGCGACAAGATCACCGCCAAGGAAACCGCCAAGGCGCTGGGAATTCCCGTGGTGCCGGGGTCCGAAGGCGGCGTGCCGGATTATGAAAGCGCGATTGGCGTCGCCAAGGCAATCGGGTTTCCGGTAATCATCAAGGCGACCGCAGGTGGCGGTGGCCGTGGCATGAAGGTTGCCAATACGCCAGAAGAGCTGGAAATCGCCTTCCGCACGGCTCGTTCGGAATCGAAGGCCGCCTTTGGCAACGACGAAGTCTATATCGAGAAATACCTGCAAACCCCGCGCCATATCGAGATTCAGGTCTTTGGCGATGGCAAAGGTAACGCGGTTCATCTGGGCGAACGTGATTGCAGTCTGCAACGCCGCCACCAGAAAGTCTTTGAAGAGGCACCGGGCCCCGCAATCACCCCTGCGCTGCGTGCCAAGATCGGGGAAATCTGTGCCGATGCGATGCGAAAGATCAAATACATCGGCGCGGGCACCATCGAGTTCCTGTACGAAAACGGCGAATTTTTCTTCATCGAAATGAACACCCGTCTGCAAGTTGAACACCCGGTGACCGAGGGCATCTTCGGCGTCGATCTGGTGCGCGAACAAATCCGCGTCGCCTCTGGCCTGCCGATGTCGTTCACGCAAGACGAGCTGGAGATCAACGGTCACTGCATCGAGGTTCGCATCAACGCCGAACGACTGCCTGATTTCGCGCCACGCCCCGGCCTCGTCAAAGTTTTCCACGCCCCCGGCGGTCTTGGGGTGCGGATGGACTCGGCGCTGTATGGCGGCTATTCGATCCCGCCTTATTACGACAGCCTGATCGGCAAGCTGATCGTGCATGGCCGTGACCGCCCAGAGGCGCTTGCCCGCCTGAAACGTGCGTTGGGCGAATTGATCATCGACGGTGTTGAAACCACGATTCCGTTGTTTGACCTTCTGCTGGCCGAACCCGATATCCAGAATGGCAATTATAACATCCACTGGCTGGAAAAATGGCTGGCGGCGACCTTCGGCGCGTGACCCTCACCCCCGCCATCCTGCTTGGCGCTTATGCGGCGGGGGTATTTCCGATGGCCGAAAGCCGCAATGATCCGCAAATCCACTGGATCGACCCGCGCCGCCGCGGGATTTTCCTGCTTGACCGCTTTCACGTCTCGCGCAGTCTGCGCCATCATATCCTGCAGTCGGGGATGACAGCGACGGTGGATCAAAATTTCACGGGTGTGGTTGCTGGCTGCGCGGATCGCCCCGAAACGTGGATCAACGCCGAAATCACCGCGTTGTATCAGGCCCTGCACGCCCAAGGTTCCGCCCACTCGTTGGAGGTGTGGCAAGGCGATGCCCTGATCGGCGGCGTTTATGGCGTTGTGCTTGGTGCGGCGTTCTTTGGCGAAAGCATGTTTTCGCGTGCCACCAACGCCTCTAAAACCGCGCTTGCCTATCTGATCCATCGCCTGAAGGCTGGCGGTTTCAAGTTGTTCGACACTCAGTTCCTGACCCCGCATCTGGCCAGCCTTGGTGCGGTGGAAATCTCGCGTGCCGATTATCACCGCCGCTTGCGTGCCGCCGTTGCCGCCAAAGCGCAGTTCGATCCGCCCGATTACGGGTTCGACCCGCCGTCCGTCGCGGGCGCGTCAATGACGTCAGGATTGTTGGCGTCAGGGTTCGGATCGGGTACTGCGACCGCTGCAGGCAGCGCAGAATCCGGCACGTCACAGCGCAAGACCCAAACGTCGTAGCGCGGATGGTCCAATGCCGATAATGCCGGGCTGGACGCCACCATCCAGCCACTGAACACCGGCGCGCTCGCAGCCTCATCGCTGATGGTAAGGTGAGCGTATGCCTCGCCGGTCGGCAGATCGGCGGGATAGCGGCAGTCGTCCAGCCGCACAGAAAGCCGCCCTTGTTTTTGCACCTGCCCTGTCGCCAGATCGTAGTCCGTCACCACACCCGATACTTTATCAAGCATCCGCAACTTCGCGCCCTTGGCCTCCTGGACATCGCCAGCCGAAGCGGTGCTAGCAGCCACAATCAGGGTAAGAGCCACAAGTTTCATGGCGCAGGCGGGGTCGCAGGGGCGGCATCTGGTTTGCTGCCGACAAACTTCATCAGCAGCGACACCAGCGAAACCGCGCCTTGGGTGTCCTCAATCTCGTCACCGGGCGCCAGATTGTCGGGCGAGCCGCCGGGGATCAGTTCGACATAATTTCCGCCAAGCAACCCCTCGGACGAAATCAGAATTGCGGTGTCAGTCGGTAGCAGGATCGACTTGTCCAGATCAACCACCACATCGGCCATGTACGTCGTCGGGTTCAGCGTCATCGCA
>JBDSXE010000482.1:0-2952 GCA_039926325.1 Paracoccaceae bacterium
GAAGCGGCGGTCCTCGATCGCCACGAAGGCCTGCGGCACATACGGTGGGAGTTGCCGGACATCGACCGGAGGTTCGCGCAGCACGCCGCGATGCGCAAAGACTTCGCCGCCTCGGGTCAGCAACACCACGGCCGGCGCGTTGGACGGCGCCAAGGCCTTCGGCTGAGGCAGACGTCGCAGCGTGTCCAGGGCGAAAGCCGCAAGCGCGATAAGCAGCACCGCAACGGCGATACACGCCGTCGCGAGGACTGTCTTAATCGCCGATCGCCCTGACCGGGTCGCAGGGGGCGTGGCTTCCATTCGGTCCGAATAACGACCGATGTGGGCGCTACCGTGGCGCGCTGCCAAAACAAATTGTCGCGGGCTTTTCGCCCTTCCGGAGGGCGACAATGCCCACGCCGGTTCACTACAGAGACGCACCGCGCGCGCCCCCTCGGACCGTGGCTCGTTCCGCGCCCACTCTGATGGAGGGAATCCTGGGAACCGAACTGCTAAGCTGGAGGGCGTCACTTAGCCGCTGGGCGAATAATAGCTGCAACCAGCCCGGCGCTATGAAAAAGGGCGCGATGAAAAGAAGGCTAACGCGAGTAGAACGTACACGCCGACCAACATCAGGCCCTCAAACTGGGTCGCGTCCCTCGTCCGAAGCCACGACGTTGACGAACAACGCTGCCCCTGTGATGGCGAACAAATCGAGCATGCTGGGAAACACCAAGCTCAGGGCTGGTCTGGTGTCGCCAAGTCTCGCAGCGTGCCTTGCACCATGTTCTCGACCTCGCCCGGCCGCTGCCCCAAGCCCGCTATGCGGTCTTCTATTCACTCGCGGACGGCGCCGATGGCGGGCGCTACTACGATGTCCACGAGCTAACCAACATGCGCCATGACCTCACCCTCCTCGCCTACGAGATGAACGGCGCGCCGCTGAGCATCCTTCATGGCGCGCCGCTCAGGCTGCGCTGTGAAAACGTGCTGGGCTACAAGATGATCAAGTGGATCGCGGCCATCGAGTCCGTGGAGTCCTTCGCCGAGCTGGGCGCCGGTCAAGGCAGGGCTCGCGCGGGCGCTGGAGAACTGCCGCGATCAGCTGCCCGTTCGCGTCGCCCGCGTCTGGCTGGGTTTGACGTCGTGGGTCAGGTTGAGCGCTGAGTTGATCAGGCCGATGTGCGAGAGCGCCTGTGGGAAGTTGCCGGCGAGGCGTTTGGACATCGGGTCATATTCCTCGGCGAGCAGGCCTAGGTCGTTGCGAAGATTGAGCAGTCGCTCGAAGACATGTGTCGCCTCCGCATGGCGACCCAGCATCGCGTAGGCGTCGACCAGCCAGAAGCTGCAGGTCAGGAAAGCGCCCTCGCCTGGCGGCAGGCCATCCTCGGAGCCGGCGGTGTTGTAGCGCAAGACCAGGTGGTCGTCCGAGATCAGCTCACGCTCCACGGTCGCGACCGTCGCCGCGAAACGAGGGTCGTCCACGGCGACAAATCCCAGCTCGGCGATCAGCAGCAGGCTCGCGTCGGCGCTCGGGTCGTCATAGGCGCGCTGAAAGCCGCCGGTCTCCGTGTTGAACGCCTTGGCGCAGACCTCGGCATGGATCTGATCCCGCAGCCTGCGCCAGTCATCGACGGGACCTTCCAGCCCGAACGCCTCGGCGTCCTGCACGGCGCGATCGACGGCAACCCAGGCCATGACTTTGGAGAAGGTGAAATGCCGGGGCGCGCCGCGCACCTCCCAGATGCCTTCGTCCGGCTGGTTCCAGACCGCCACCACGTGCTCCATGATCTTTCGCTGAAGCGCCCAGGTGTCGTCGCCGGTTAACCCATGAATCCGCGCCTGATGCGTGGCGTCCATGAGTTCGCCGTAGACGTCGATTTGAAACTGACGATGGGCGGCATTGCCGATCCGCACCGGCTTCGAGCCCTCGTAGCCCGCCAGCCAAGTGGCTTCCCACTCGGTCAGCCGCCGCTCGCCGGCGATGCCGTACATGATCTGCATGTCCTGGGGACTGCCGGCGACCGCGCGGTGTAGCCAGTTGATCCAGGCCTTGGCCTCGTCGAAGTGCCCCGCGCTCATCAGCGCGAGCAGGAGCAGCGTGGCGTCGCGAATCCAGCAGTACCGATAGTCCCAATTTCGCTCACCGCAGAACCGCTCCGGAAGCGAGGTTGTCGGCGCCGCGACGATCCCACCGGTCGGGCTGTGGGTGAGCGCCTTGAGTGTAATCAGCGAGCGGCTGACCGCTTCGCCATAAGGGCCATCAAAGGTGCTGCTGCGCCGCCATTTTCGCCAATAGGCCCGGGTTTGCTTGAGTGACCGTAGCGGATGGATCGCCTTGGGAGCCGGCAGATGCGAGGGCGCGAAGCTCAGCACGAACGGGATCGTCTGACCCTGTTCCACCTCAAACTCGGCGACCGTAGTCATGCCTTGGCCATTGAGGTCGACGGGGGTTCGCAGCACCGCCCGGGCGGGCCCGGCGACCGCGTGCAGGGCGCCATCGTCGGCTCGGCTGACCCAGGGCGTCACCACGCCGTATTCGAAGCGCAGCACCAGCTGCATCGCCATCCTGACGCGACCGGAGCGACCCTCAACCAGGCGCACGATGTCGCAAGACTTGCCGCGTAGAGGCATGAAATCGGTCAGGACCACGACGCCGTCCTCGGTTTCATACTCAGTCTCAAGGATCAGGGTGTCCTTGCAATAGCGGCGCGAGACCCCGGAAACCGCGCTCTCAGGCGCAATCCGCCATCGGCCGTTCCCGGCATCGCCGAGCAGGGCCGCGAAGCAGGCCGCGCTGTCGAAGCGCGGCCAGCAAAGCCAGTCGATCGACCCATCGCGGCCGACAAGCGCGGCAGTCTCGCAATCGCCAATCAGGGCATAGTCCTCGATCCGTGACGGCATACGTCCCTCTGTTGCGGCGCGGCGTCAGCGGCGGCGTATCTCCTGGCAGCGGTTGTGCGACGCCTCGGT
>JBDSXE010000483.1:0-2763 GCA_039926325.1 Paracoccaceae bacterium
TGATTTATTTCCAGCTGCTGCTGCCGATATTTGCCAGCGCGGTCGTTGGCGGTCTGGGCTCACCTATGGGTGCGGTGGCCGGAGCCTTCGTCGTCGCATTTTCAGAAGTTGTCGTGACCTATGCGTGGAAAAAGGTGCTGGGATACATCCTGCCTGCCAGCATGGCCCCCGACAGCCTGATGCAGCTTTTGTCGACCGACTACAAATTCGCGGTCAGCTTTTCGATCCTGATCATCGTGCTGCTGTTCATGCCGACCGGCCTGTTCAAGGGGAAATGAGATGAACCGCAACCTGTTCTTGTTCAGTGGCGTCGCGGTTCTGTACCTTCTGACCGGGTTTATGCTCAGCTGGAACGTCAGCCTGAACATCCTGAACATCGGCATCCTGTCGGCAATAATGGCCTTGGGCGTCAACATGCAGTGGGGATATGCCGGGCTGTTTTCGACCGGCATCATGGGGTCGGTCGCACTTGGCGGCGTGGCCGTGGTCATCGTGTCCGGTGCCCCTGTGCCAGAAGCGTTTGCGGCCGGCGGGTGGCGCGTGCTGTTTTCGTTCCTGGTCGCCGTCGCGGTTATCGCCGGTGCTGTGACCGCGTGGAAGAAGATGGCCAAGGGTCGAACCCGCGCCTTGGTCGTGGCGGCCATCCTGATCGGCGGCTTCTTTCTGTACCGCGCCATCTTCGACCCGGCGACTGAGGCGATCGAGGCGTTCAATCCCGCGACCGTCGGCAACATCGGTGGTTTCGGCCTCAATTCGATCTGGGCGTGGCCGGTGGGCGGCCTGTTCGCCGCCATTGCCGCTTGGGCGATCGGCAAGACCGCATTGGGCCTACGCTCAGATTATCTGGCGATTGCCACGTTGGGGATTGCCGAAATCATCATCACGATGATCAAATCCGAAGACTGGATGGCGCGGGGCGTCAAGAACTTCATCCACCTGCCGCGCCCATGGCCAGTGCCGTATGAAGTCAACATGCAGTCTGACCAAGGGTTCCTCGATTTCTGTGCAAAGTGGGGCCTCGATCCGGTCAACACCTCCACCATCGGGGTGAAACTCCTGTACGCGGTGATGTTCGGCGCGGTGCTGCTGGTGCTGATCTGGCTGTTGGAACGCGCGCTGAATTCGCCATGGGGCCGGATGATGCGGGCGATCCGTGACAACGAAGTTTCTGCCGCCGCGATGGGCAAAGACGTGACGCGCCGCCACCTGATGGTCTTTATCCTCGGCTCGGCGGTGGTAGGGCTGTCCGGTGCCATGCTGACCTCGATGGAGGGGCAGTTGGTGCCCGGCGTCTATTCTCCGCTGCGCTTTACCTTCCTGATCTGGATCATGGTCATCGTCGGCGGGTCCGGCAACAACTGGGGCGCGGTTCTGGGCGGGCTGCTGGTTGGCTGGCTGTGGCTTATCGTCGATAACGCTGGCCCGATTGTCATGGGTGTTGTCACCGCCGGAATGTCCGACGGCCCGCTGAAAAGCCACCTGCTGGACGTGGCGTTGCAGATGCGGCTGCTGACGCTGGGGGTCGTGCTGCTGCTGGTGCTGCGGTTCAGTCCAAAGGGCCTGTTGCCGGAAAAGTAGCTTTACGGCGCGGCGACAACGGCACCGCCCGCCGGAGTTCCTGGTAGGATGGACCACATCTTCCACGCGCCACTGAGGTGACGCGGCTCGTCACCCGGCAGCGGCGGTCGCAGGGCAACCATCACCCCCAGCACGTTCGCCAGTCCCAACAGCACCGCCCCAATTCCGCCTATGACCATTGCCGCCCCGAAGCGCCTGCAACCCCGTACCCCCAGTCCGCACAAAGCGTCCACCGGATCACGGCCGTCCTGCACACACGGCGCTCAAAAGCGACGCATTCTCGTCGGGTTTGCTACGACGCTGCACCCCAAACCGACTATTCCTTGGCAAAATGGCCGCTCGGCTTGCTGCATTCAGGAAGGATTCCCATGAAAACCCACACCCGAGTTCTGGTGATCGGCGGCGGCGTAGTCGGCTGTTCGGTGCTGTACCACCTGACCAAGCTTGGCTGGTCCGATGTCATGCTTGTCGAACGGTCAGAGCTGACCTCCGGCTCGACCTGGCACGCTGCGGGCGGGTTTCACACGCTGAACGGCGACACCAATATGGCCGCGCTGCAGGGCTACACGATCCGGCTGTACAAGGAACTAGAGGCGATCACCGGCATGTCCTGCGGCCTGCACCATGTTGGCGGCATCACGCTGGCCGACAATCAGGAACGCTTTGACATGCTCAAGGCCGAGCGTGCTAAGCACCGCTACATGGGCCTCGACACCGCGATCCTGACGCCCCAGGAAGTCGAGGCGATGACCGATGGTCTGGTCAACACCCAAGGCATTCTCGGCGCGCTGTACGACCCTTTGGACGGCCACCTCGACCCGTCCGGCACCACCCACGCCTATGCCAAGGCGGCACGGATGGGCGGCGCGGAAATTGTCTTGCACAACAGGGTGTTGGAAACCAACCCGCGCCCGGATGGTTCATGGGAGGTCGTGACCGAACAAGGCACGATCATCGCTGAACATCTGGTCAACGCAGGCGGTTTGTGGGCGCGCGAAATCGGCGCGATGGCGGGTGTCTACCTGCCGCTGCTGCCGATGGCACACCAGTATCTCGTCACCGATGATATCCCCGAAATCGTGAACTACCTGTCACGCGGCAAGGAATTCCAGCACGTGATGGATCCGGGCGGCGAAAGCTATCTGCGTCAGGAAGGTCGCGGCCTGTGCATCGGTTTCTACGAAA
>JBDSXE010000484.1:0-2878 GCA_039926325.1 Paracoccaceae bacterium
GTCAAGTGCGGCGGAAATCGTGCGCTCATCAACCCGCGTGACAGGCAGTTTGGTGGTGCAGGTGTTGCCGGCGGCGGCGATCAGCTCCTCTATCGGGGCGGCACCGTATTGCGCGAGGTTGTTGTAGATCGGGTTTTCCCAGATCAGAAACCGTGGGCGCTGCTGCCTGAATTCGTCCGAAGTCATATAGGACGTCATCGCGCCAAACTGGTTGCCGCCGGTGATCGCGTAGTTGACCACATCAAGCCCGGTGAACTCTGACAGAAACCCGGCAAAGTTGTTGATCGGCGAATCCGAATAGGACGTGCCGACCAGAACGACCGGCAAAATTTCTGCGGACGAGGCAAAGATATCCAGCCCTGTGCTGGCAGGATCCGTGGTGGCGGCGGCAGCGGCCTCGGTCTTGTAGGCCATCGTCTCGGTCGGCGGCAGCGAATTTGCGCAGAAGCTTTGCAAGGTGCGTCGCATCCCCGAAAACGCCACTTCCGGCCCGACCGGCGTGGTGACAAAGGTCTTGATCGGCAGGTCTTCATACGCCGGATCAGCCTTGATCATCGCCGCAATCGCCTGCGCCCCCAGTTTGGCGCCCTGCGAGGTCCAGTGGAAATCGTCACCGAAAAGCGACTTTTCAGTGCCGGTATTGGCATGCAGCGCCGTCATGATATCTGGGGCCAGAATGCCGGCATTGTTCAGCCGGGTGATGAAATCGGTGTAAATCTCATCCGCGATCTGGGGCACGAAACCGTAGTCAATCGCATGTGCCGGCAGGTATTGCGGCATGACCTGGCTTTTCGACGGGATGGTCACATAGACGAGCGTGGTGCCGTTTTCCTTGAGCACCTTGGCAAGTTGGCCAAGCATGTGAACCGTGCGGTCATCCAGCGGGTGCTGCATCCGTAAATCGGTGAAGGTGCGGAAGAACACGCCATCCTTGCCCTCAATCGCGGGCAGGGCGGTGGAAAATTCGACCGCGTTGCAACCAAAACCAGTGGTGGTTTCGGCGTGTGCGTGGGTTGCGGCCAGTGCCAAGGCGAGTGCCACGACAGATTTCATTGGGAAACCTCCTTGGTATCCGGGCCAGCCTGGGCATCAAGCCGGGCCAGCAGGTTTTGGGCGATGGCGACCTTTCCGGGGTCTTTTGACGTGGCCAGCACGGCGAGTGCTGCCCGCGCGGCAGCGGGATCGGGGGTACTGCCATCGGTCGGCATGATCGTGGCAAACGCCAGCTTCTGCGCCGCGTCAGAGTTGCCATCCTTCGCCGCCCGCGCCAGCCACCGCCGCGACGCGGCTGCATCCTTGTCGAACGGCCAGCCGATCTCATACATCCCTGCCAGCGCCAGTGCGGCATCTGCGTCGCCCTCGTTCGACAGCTTGGCAAGCGCGTCACGGGCGGATTTCAACTGACCAGCGTTCAGTTGCACGTCATGCGAACTCATCAGCGCGATGAGGCGGCTTTGGCCAAAATCCCGGCCCAGATAGACCGCCATCGAATAGTAGTGGACAGCATCAGGCAGCACGGAAGCCTTGCTTTTACCTTCCAGCATGGTGGCGAATTTGAAGGCGGCCAGACTGTCGCCCGAGTCCGCCAGAAAGCGCAGTTCGGCGGTGCTAAGTGGATCTTTGGCAACCATGCGTTTGTGAAGCTGGATGATCTGCAACCCGTCAAGATCCACCCGGACGCTTGCGGTCTGTAAGATGGCCGTGATGGCTGCGGCGTCCTGCGCTGCTGCGGGAAGGGCAAGTTCGCCCTGAACGCGGCCAACCAGCACATCACCAGATGCAACCTGGGCCGTGGCGGGGCAGGTAAGGGCCATAACGGCCATGCATAGAATGGGGCGATCAATCCGCACTTGCCAGCACCTCGCCAATCTTGTGGCCGTCCCACAGCTTGGGGTCGGTCAGGTAGCGCAACGGAAACTCCCAGATCAGCACCTTGGGCGGAGCATCGCGGAAGCTGTCGGACTTGAGGTAGGTATCAAGCGGCGTCACCGGACCCAGCCCTTGTTCCGCCACGTTCAGAACGTCGCTGTGCAGCGACAGTTTCAGCGCCTCGGCAAAGCTCCAGTCAGGATTGGCGCTGTAGGATGTGCCAACCAGCACTACATCGACAGCCGTGGCGGCAAAGATATCGCCCGCATCGCCAGAAGCGGCATCGACAAGGTAAGGTTTGGCCTGTTCCGGCGGCAGCCCGATATCAGCGGCAAGATCGGCAGAGGTCACATAGGAAATCAGATCGCCCGCAAAGGATTTGGCCGGTAAATCCTTGCGCGTTGTCTGCGCGGTACCAAGCTTAACCAGCCCCGATTGTGCCACCGCGGTTGCCACAGCCGATGCGCCCGCCAAGGTCCAGTGCGTATCGGTTGCAAAATAGGCGCGGTCGGTTTTTGCCAGTGCCACCAGCGGGGTGCGGGCGTCTACCATAGCAATCTGATCGCCCTTCAGGTCAGCGACGAAGCCGGCATAGAACGCCGCCATTTCGGCCGAAAGCTCGGGCTGGTTCGCGTTTGCCGCCTCGACATCAACTTTGGCCGGGATAGGGATCAGAACCAGCCTCGTCCCCTTGGAGGCGAGGTAGTCGTTCACCTCTGCAATGTGGCGCACGCTCGTCATCAAATCCTGTGGCAATGGCCGGGCTTCCTCTGCCGTGAACAGCCAGCCGCCCTGTCCCACCAGCACGCCTTTGCGCCCCTCGCCCATCAGGACATAACGCGCGGCACCCATAAGCCCGACCGACGCAGCGCGGTGCGGCATCGCGGTTTTGTAAAGCGTATCAAAGCTTTGCGTGACAGTGCCGCGCAAGGCCGCCATGTCAAAGGCCGCGAGCTTGCCGCCGGGTTCTTCATAGACGGTCAGGTTGGCAAATGCCGCATAGCTGAAG
>JBDSXE010000485.1:0-3333 GCA_039926325.1 Paracoccaceae bacterium
ATGGCCGCCGCCGGTATCCCGATGAGGCTATCATGAACGCTTTGGAACGCCTTGCCGCCACGATCGCCGCCCGCAAAGGCACCGTACCGGAGGCGTCATGGACAGCCAAGCTCCTGTCCAAAGGCCCGGATAAATGCGCCGAGAAGTTTGGCGAAGAGGCGGTCGAGGCGATCATCGAGGCCGTCAAAGGCGACCGTGAAAAACTGACGGCAGAGGCAGCGGACGTGCTGTACCACCTGCTAGTGATGCTCGCCTCGCGTGATGTGACGCTGGATCAGGTCTTGGCCGAACTGGAACGGCGTGAGGGGCAGTCCGGGATTGCCGAAAAAGCGGCGCGCTGAACTCTATTGCCCCGCACTGCAATGCGCGGGTTTCACGCCCAGTCATGGTGGCCATCGCCGTGCGGCCGCAGTCTTTCTGTGCGGTCAGGGATATTAATATCAGGTGAATCCTGATATATAACCCATTGAGCTAGAACAACTTTGCGGCGTGTCCACGTCTGGACGCGACACCCTAGCCGTTGAACAAAAAGTGCAGCACGTCGCCGTCTTTCACTTCATACGTCTTGCCCTCGACCCGGAACTTGCCCGCCTCTTTCGCCCCGCTTTCGCCATTTCCAGCGATGTAATCGTCGTATCCCACTGTCTCGGCGCGGATGAAGCCCTTCTCGAAATCGCCGTGAATGACGCCCGCCGCCTGCGGCGCCAAGGTGCCGCCCGGAATGGTCCACGCCCGCGCCTCTTTTGGCCCAACCGTGAAATAGGTCTGCAACCCCAACAGCGCGTAGCCCGCCTTGATCAGCCGGTCCAACCCCGCCTCATGCAGCCCCATTTCTTCCAGAAACATCGCGGCCTCGTCAGCGGCAAGCTGGCTGATTTCTTCCTCGATCCGAGCAGATATCACGACAGACGCCGCACCCTGAGCCTTGGCCATCACCGCCACCCGGTCGGACTGCGCGTTGCCTTTGGCGGCACACGCCTCCTCGACGTTGCACACAAACAGCACCGGTTTCGCCGTCAACAACTGCAACAGCCGCCATTGCCGCTGATCATCCTCGGACACCTTGACGGTGCGCGCCGGTTTGCCTTCGTTCAGCACCACCAGCGCCGCTTTCAGCAAACGGTCCTGATCGGTCAGATCCTTGTCACCACCCTTGATCTTGCGCGCCAGACCCGCAATCCGACGCTCGACGCTTTCCATATCGGCCAGCATCAGCTCGGTCTCGATCGTCTCTGCATCGGCAATCGGGTCGATCCGGCCTTCGACATGGGTGATGTCGCCATCCTCGAAACACCGCAGCACATGGGCAATCGCATCGCATTCGCGGATGTTGGCCAGAAACTGGTTGCCCAATCCTTCACCTTTGGACGCCCCGCGCACGAGGCCCGCGATATCCACGAACGTCATCCGCGTGGGGATAATCTGCTTGGACCCGGCGATGACCGCCAGCCTGTCCAGCCTTGCATCGGGCACCGCAACCTCGCCCACGTTCGGTTCGATGGTGCAAAACGGAAAATTCGCGGCCTGAGCTGCGGCAGTGCGTGTCAGCGCGTTGAAAAGCGTCGATTTGCCGACGTTCGGCATGCCCACGATACCCATCTTGAAACCCATGACACTCTCCTTGGCGCGACCGTTTTGACCTGGCCGTTTGGCCTTGGCGCGAACGCTTGCGGCATAGGGGCAAGGCCCTGTCGGGTCAAGCGGTCAGGTCAGGTGCCATTTGGCAGACCGGCGCTGATGAGCCGGATCATCGGGCAAAAATACTTCCCAGACTTGGCATGTCGGCCTACCATACCGGGCAAAGGGAGTCATTCATGCCCACGATGCCGTACATCCATTTTCAGGGCCAATGCGCCGAAGCACTAGCCTTTTATGCCAAGGTTTTTGGCGGCATCAACCTCCAGACGATGCGCTATTCCGATGGACCGGGCGCCCCTGCCGCGTGGAAGAACAGCAACCGCGTGATGCACGGACAGGTCACAATCGGTGACGGCACCCTGATGGCGTCAGACTTCCCGCCGGGAACAGAGGGCGATCCGCAAAAGGGCGTGTCCATCATGCAGACAGCACCGGATGTAGACACCGCCAGAGCCGCGTTTGCCCAGTTGTGCGAAGGCGGTGCGGTGATCGAGGATTTCAAGCCGACGTTCTTTTCGCCCGGTTTCGGCATGGTCAAGGACAAGTTCGGCACGCACTGGATCATTTCTGCCCTCCCGCCGGGCGAAACCGTGCCGTGATGTCCGCGTTCTGAAAGGACCAACCATGATTGACCATATCGGTATCCGCACCACCCGATTTCCCGCCGCCAACGCCTTCTACCATTCCGTCATGGCGGCAATGGGCGGTGGGCAGAAGATGGCAGTGCCGATGGAGTATACCGGCGGCAAGCACATCGTGGGGTTTGGCCGCGACATGCCGGTGTTCTGGCTGACAGAGGTGGACGACGCCACCAACGGCTCGCCCCAACACATCGCCTTTGCCGCCCGCAACCGGTCAGAGGTCAATGCCTTCCACAAAGCCGCGCTCGCTGCCGGTGGCCGTGACAACGGCGGCCCCGGCCTGCGCCCGCAGTACCACCCTGACTACTATGGAGCCTACGCCTTCGACCCCGATGGCAACAATATCGAGGCGGTCTGCCACAAGCCGGAATAGCCGCCTTGATTTTCCCCCACACCCCGTGCAAACCCGAATGGGATTTGCAGGGATGGATCGTGACATGACCAGAATTGACGACACCTTCGCGCGCCTTCATTCCGCAAGGAAAAAGGCGTTCGTCGCCTATGTCATGGCCGGAGATCCCGATGTCGCCACCTCACTTGCCGTAATGCAGGGTCTGCCCGGCGCGGGTGTCGATATCATCGAACTTGGCCTGCCGTTCACCGACCCGATGGCCGATGGTCCGACGATCCAGTTTGCCGGACAGCGCGCGCTTGATGGCGGCATGACGCTGGACAAGACATTGCAAATGGTCCGCGATTTCCGCGCGGGCGACCAGATGACGCCGATCGTCCTGATGGGCTATTACAATCCGATCTATTCGCGCGGCGTCGACCTGTTTCTGGTGCAGGCCAAAGCGGCTGGCATCGACGGTCTGATCATCGTCGACCTGCCGCCAGAAGAGGACGCCGAACTGTGCCTGCCCGCTCAGGCCGCTGGTCTGAACTTTATCCGCCTTGCCACCCCAACCACCGACGCCAAACGCCTGCCCAAGGTGCTGACCAACACCTCCGGCTTTGTCTACTACGTCTCGATCACCGGCATTACCGGCGCGGCGAAGCCGGACCCCGGCCGTGTTGGAGAGGCGGTGGCGCGCATCAAGCGCCACACAACCCT
>JBDSXE010000486.1:0-13053 GCA_039926325.1 Paracoccaceae bacterium
GGATGATGGTCGCAGCCATCGGGTTCTACGGGATGAGCACGTTTGAAGGGCCGGTCATGTCGATCAAGGCCGTGAACAGCCTCAGCCACTATACCGACTGGACCATTGGCCATGTGCATTCCGGGGCTTTGGGGTGGAACGGGTTGATCACGTTCTCTGTCCTGTATTTCTTGACACCACGGCTGTGGAACCGCCCTGCGCTGTACAGCCTGAAGCTGGTGTCGTGGCACTTCTGGCTCGCGACCGTCGGGATCGTTTTGTACGCGTCGTCAATGTGGGTGTCGGGTCTGATGGAGGGTCTGATGTGGCGCGAGGTCGATGCCAATGGTTTCCTGGTGAACGCCTTTGCCGACACGGTCGCCGCGAAGTTCCCGATGTATGTGGTGCGCGGTCTGGGCGGGGCGATGTTCCTGAGCGGCGGGCTGATCATGGTTTACAATTTGTGGATGACGGTACGGGCGCAACCTGCACGGGTTGCTGCCTATGCCGGCGTCCCTGCTGAATAAGGGGCCGGGCGCATGGCAATTCTGGACAAACACGGCATCATCGAGCGTAATGCGACGTTGCTGCTGGTGCTTAGCTTTCTGGTGGTGACGATTGGCGGTCTGGTAGAGATCGTGCCGCTGTTCTACCTGCAAAACACCATCGAAAACGTGCAGGGGATGCGACCTTATACGCCGCTGGAACTGGAAGGGCGCGATATCTACATCCGCGAGGGCTGCTACGTCTGCCACAGCCAGATGATCCGTCCAATCCGCGACGAGGTGGAACGCTACGGACACTATTCGCTGGCGGCAGAGTCGGAATATGACCACCCGTTTCAGTGGGGCTCCAAGCGGACCGGGCCGGATCTGGCGCGGGTGGGCGGTAAGTATTCCGACAACTGGCATGTCGACCACCTGACCAACCCCGAAGCGGTGGTGCCTGAATCGGTCATGCCGAAGTATGGTTTTCTGGCCGAAACCGAGCTGACGCCGATCTATATCGGCGAGGTGATGCGGGCGAACCGGATGGTTGGTGTGCCCTACACCGACGACGAGATGACCAATGCCGAGGCGGATTTCAAGGCGCAGGCCAATCCGGATGCAGATTCGACGGGGCTGCTGGCGCGCTATGGCAAGGTCGGTGTCAGCAACTTTGATGGTCAAAAGCAGCTGACCGAGATGGATGCGCTGATCGCGTATTTGCAGGTTCTGGGCACGATGGTCGACTTTTCCACCTTCACGCCAGATGCGTCGCGGTAGGGGGTGGATTATGGAAAAATACAGTTTTCTGCGCGAGTTCGCCGACAGCTGGATGTTGCTGGCACTGACCTTGTTTTTCGTCGGGGTGTTTGTCTGGGCGTTTCGACCGGGCAGTCGGCTGGTGCATCAGGAAACCGCGAACATGATCTTCGGTGACGACCAGAAACCTGCCGCAACGCCCAAGAAGGAGGTCTGAACGATGTGCGCCAAGCCTGTGAAACCGGACCCCAAGGACACCGTTGGCACCACTGGCCACGTCTGGGATGGAATTGAAGAATTGAACAATCCCCTGCCGCGCTGGTGGGTGTGGGTGTTCTATCTGTGCATCATTTTCGCCATCGGATATGGGATTGCCTATCCGGCCTGGCCACTGATCCACGGGGCGACACCGGGGTTGCTGGGTGCCTCGACCCGCGCCGATGTCGCGGCGGATATCAAGCGGTTCGACGATGCCAACGCGCCGATGAAGGCCAAACTGGTGGCGGCGGATCTTGCGGCGATCGACAATGATCCGGCGTTGAAGCAGTTCGCGACCTCTGCCGGGGCGGCGGTGTTTCGCACGAATTGCGCGCAATGCCACGGTTCGGGCGCTGGCGGGGTCAAGGGCAAGGGTTATCCCAACCTTCTGGACAATGACTGGCTGTGGGGCGGGTCGCTGGACGCCATTCACACCACCGTCACCCACGGTATCCGCAACACCACTGATCCCGACGCCCGCCTGTCGGAAATGCCGAAGTTCGGCACGGATGAGCTGCTGACCAAGGACCAGATCGCGCAGGCGGTGGAGTTTGTGCTGCAAATCTCTGGTCAAGATCACGATGCGGCACTGGCAGCTTCAGGCCAACAAGTGTTCACCGACAATTGCGCCGCCTGTCATGGCGATCAGGGCAAGGGCAACCGCGATTTGGGGGCACCGAATCTGACCGATGCGATCTGGCTTTACGGCGGCGACCGCGCCACTATCACCACCACGGTGACCAAAGCGCGGTACGGCGTGATGCCAGCCTGGGGTTTTGCGCCAAAAGGTAGCACGCCGCGCCTGACCGAAGATCAAATTCGCGCAGTTGCCGTTTACGTTCACTCGTTGGGTGGGGGGGAATAACCCGTGTCTGAATCCCACCCCCCACAGCCGCTGTACGCCGCCCGCGAACCGATATTCCCGCGTCGGGTAAAGGGTACGTTCCGCACGCTGAAGTGGTGGATCATGGGGTTCACGCTGGGCATCTACTATTTGACACCGTGGATCAGGTGGGACCGTGGCCCGAACCTGCCCGATCAGGCGGTGCTGGTCGATATCGCCAGCCGGCGGTTCTTTTTCTTCATGATCGAGATTTGGCCGCACGAGTTTTACTTCGTGGCCGGGCTGTTGATCATGGCGGGGCTGGGGCTGTTCCTGTTCACCAGTGCGGCGGGGCGGGTGTGGTGCGGTTATGCCTGTCCGCAGACGGTCTGGACCGACCTTTATATCTTGGTGGAACGCTGGATCGAGGGCGACCGGAATGCCCGCGTCCGGTTGCATCGGCAGGCATGGAACCTTGAAAAGGCCCGTAAGCGGGCGGTGAAATGGACGGTCTGGTTGTTGATCGGATTGGCGACGGGCGGGGCATGGGTATTCTATTTCACCGATGCGCCGCAGTTGCTGCGCGATCTGATCGCGGGAACGGCGCATCCGGCCGCCTACATCACTATCGGCATCCTGACGGCGACGACCTTTGTGTTCGGTGGTTTCGCGCGTGAGCAGATTTGCATTTACGCCTGCCCGTGGCCGCGCATTCAGTCCGCGATGATGGACGAAGACACGATTACCATCGGCTATCGCGACTGGCGGGGCGAGCCGCGTGGCAAGCAAAGTGTGGCTACCAGCGGCGATTGCATCGACTGCATGGCCTGCGTCAATGTGTGCCCGATGGGCATTGATATTCGCGATGGCCAGCAACTGGCTTGCATCACCTGCGGGCTGTGCATCGACGCCTGCAATGATACGATGACCAAAATCGGCAAGCCATTGAACCTGATCAGCTATCTGGCCCTGACGGATGAAACGCTGGAGCGGGCAGGAAAACCGCCAAAGTCGATCTGGAGCCATGTCTTTCGTCCGCGCACCGTTGTTTACACCGTGCTGTGGGGTGGGGTCGGCATTGGCTTGATCGTCGCGCTGTTCTTGCGGTCCAACATCGACGTGTCGGTGACGCCGGTTCGCAATCCGACGCATGTCGTGCTGTCGGACGGCGCCATTCGCAACAGCTATAATCTGCGGCTGCGGAACAAGCATGGCGAGGATCGGTGGTTCACATTTTCCGCCACCGCAGATGCGACCTTCGTGCTGGGGCTGGAGGGTGCGCCGGGTTTGCGGGTGCTGGTACCCGCCAACCAGACTAAAGAGCAACGGTTGTACATCACCGCCGCTGCGGACACGCCGGGCGCTTTGGCAAATCGCACCACGGTTCGGCTGTGGATCACTGATCAGGACGGGCCGGACGTGCCTCGGGCCGAGCGTGTGGCACGGGATACGGTTTTCAACGGGAAGGACGACTGAGATGACAGTGGTGGCAAAACCAGCCCAAAAGTCAGAGCGGCGGCGGCCCCTGACCGGCTTGCATGTGCTAGCGATTTTCATGGTATTCTTTGGTGTGATCATCGCGGTGAATGTCGGGTTGGCATGGAAGGCCATCTCTACCTTTCCGGGGCTGGAGGTGGAAAACGGCTATGTCGCCAGCCAGACGTTCGATGTCGAAATGGCGGCGCAAAAGGCGTTGGGCTGGGTTTTGGTGCCGAAATACGACGTGGGTACGGACCGTCTGACGCTGGCGTTTACCGATGCGACGGGCAAGCCGGTGACGGTCGCCGCGCTGTCCGTGCTGGTGGGTCGGACGACCGAAGCGGTAGATGATGTGACGCCGGTATTCGTGCTGACTGACGGCGTCTACGCAGCCCCCGCCAAACTGGCGAAAGGCAAATGGATGATGGCGATAGAGGCGCATGCGGCGGATGGCACGCTGTTCCGCCAGCGCATCGACCTGTTGGTAAGCCGCTAGAATGGCGTCGGTGGACATCGATCACGTCCGCCCTGCGGCTTGCCCCGCCTGCGTCATGGTGCCCTCGGCAGAGCGGATCGCGGCGATGGTGCCGCCTGCAAATGCCCGGCTGATGCTATCATTGCCAAGCGCCCATTGCGCCGCCTGCATTTCGACGGTCGAGGGGGCGATGGCGGCCTATCCCGGCGTGCAATCGGCGCGGGTGAACCTGACGCTGAAGCGAGTGTCGGTAGATGCTGCGGCAGATGTCACAGCGGCGGAACTGGTTGACGCACTGGCAGCGGTGGGGTTCGAAGCGCACGAACTGGACCCCGGCCTGCTGTCATCGACTGAAACCGACCGGCAGGGCCGCGAACTGCTGATGCGGCTGGGTGTTGCGTTCTTTGCCATGATGAACATCATGCTGCTGTCGGTTGCGGTCTGGTCGGGGGCAGAGGCCGCGACGCGCGACATGTTCCACTGGATTTCCGCGATGATCGCCATTCCCACGGTGATCTTTGTCGGCCAGCCATTCTTTCGGTCGGCATGGGCCAGCCTGCGCGTCGGGCGGCTGGGGATGGATGTGCCGATCTCGCTGGCACTGATACTTGCCACCTCGATCTCGCTTTACGAGACGATGCACTCTGGTGAGAAGACCTATTTCGATGCCGCCGTGATGCTGTCGTTTTTCTTGCTTCTGGGCCGCTATCTGGACCATCGCAGCCGGGCCTTGGCTCGTTCGGCGGCTGAGGAACTGGCGGCGCTGGAGGTGCCGCGTGCGATTATGCTGGTGGATGGGGTCGAGGTGCTGCGCCCGATTGCAGAGGTGGCGCGTGGCGATCTGGTGCTGGTGCGGCCGGGCGGGCGGATGCCCGTCGATGGCGAGGTGACGGCGGGATCGTCAGAGGTGGATCGCGGCCTGCTGACCGGCGAAAGCCTGCCAGTGTTTGCGGGGCCGGGCACGCTGGTGTCAGCGGGCGAGGTCAATCTGACCGGGCCGCTGACCCTGCGCGTGACGGCAGCTGGACGGGAGTCGTCGCTGCACCGGATGGCCGATCTGGTCGCAGTCGCGGAAAGCGCCAAGACCCGCTACACCACCTTGGCCGAGCGGGCAGCGCGACTGTATTCGCCACTGGTGCATATCCTCAGCTTTTCGGCGTTCGGGTTCTGGATGTGGAAAACCGGCGGTGATTTGCGCTATGCGATCAACATCTCGGCTGCGGTGCTGATCATCACCTGCCCCTGTGCGCTGGGGCTGGCGGTGCCTGCTGTGGTGACGGCGGCGTCAGGCAAGCTGTTCCGCAAGGGCGTGCTGATCAAGAACGGCACCGCGCTGGAACGGCTGGCAGAGGTTAATACGGTGGTGTTCGACAAGACCGGAACGCTGACGATGGGCGCGCCAGAGCCGGACAATCTGGCCAATATCCCCGAGGCGGCCTTGGCGGTCGCAGTGGCACTGGCGCGGGGGTCGTCGCATCCGCTGGCGCAGGCTTTGGCGCGGCTTGGGGTCGCGGCGGTTGACGTGACGGACCTGCGAGAAGTGCCGGGTTACGGGATTGAAGGGCGGCTTGATGGTGCGACCGTGCGGCTGGGGCGGGCGGCTTGGGTCGGTGCTGCCCCGGTGGCGATGACAGCGACCTATCTGCGGGTGGGGGATGCCACGCAGGCGTTCACCTTCACCGACCAGCTGCGTCCGGGTGCCGAAGTGGCAATCGCCGCCCTGAAAGCGCAGGGCAAGGCGATCAGGCTGGTGTCGGGCGATACCGAGGCGGCGGTGGCCGCGATGGCCCGGCGGTTGGGCATTGCCGACTGGGTTTCGGGTGCGTTACCCGCCGAAAAGGTCGCGCTGGTGCGGCAGTTGTCAGATCAGGGCCGTCGCGTGCTGATGGTCGGTGACGGGCTGAACGATACTGCGGCGCTGGCAGCGGCGCATGTATCAATCTCTCCCGCGCAGGCGCTGGACGCGGCGCGGGTGGCGTCTGACATCGTGCTGCTGGGGCGTGACATGGCTGCGATTGGCGACGCCGCGCGGATCGCGAAACAGGCAACCCGTCGGATGATAGAGAATTTCGCGATTTCAGCGGGTTACAATGTGATTGCCGTTCCGCTGGCGCTGATGGGACAGGCAACCCCGCTGGCGGCGGCCTTGGCAATGTCGCTGTCGTCGATCACAGTCTCGCTGAACGCCCTGCGGCTGAGGTAGACCATGCAAATCCTGACCATCTTGATCCCCGCGTCATTGCTGCTTGGCGGTGCGGGCCTTGCCGCGTTCATCTGGGCAATGCGAACCCGGCAATTCGAGGATCCGCAAGGCGATGCCAGCCGGATCCTGACCAAGCAATGGGACGACAAGCCGGGGTCAGACTGACCAAACCGTTCAGCAACGAACCGCCCACGGTGCCGCCGCACTTTCATCATTCGCAGCCACGATAATCTGCGAAGGTGCACCCATTCCCGCACTGTTCAGCGGCAGCGTCTGGGTGCAGGACGTCACTAAAGTCTTGTTAAATATCGGGATATTTCATCTCCAAAAGCTGGAGGGTCATTCCGCACGGTCTGCGCCGCTAGGTCAGGCAGGTTGCAGCAGCGTCGGCCTACCGGTTTTCTTCGCGGAGACAGGCGACAACCGTGTCGGAACCAATACGGGTTCGGGACGTTTCCACCCAGCAAATTTCTTCAATGCACAAACCAGGAGACGGACAAATGGATCATTCGCAGCATGCCGTACTGAACGCGGTGGATTTCGTACCCGACACCCTTGTCGATGCAGTGGTTTACGATGGGAACGACGATAAGATCGGCTCCGTTTCGCATGTCCACGGCATGGGCACGAGCAGTCAAGTTGTTGTCGAAGTCGGCGGTTTTCTAGGACTTGGCGCGAAGGCAGTCGTCGTCCCGATCAAAGAATTGACCTTCATGCGCGACGACGATGGCGAAGTTCTTGCCGTGACAGGACTGACCATGGATCAGGTCAAGGCGCTGCCAGAGCACAAAGACCGACCCTGATTGCGTGGGCGGCCTTGCAATGCGAGGCCGCATTCAGGTTCCGCTTCTGTTCGACCATATCTTGGTGATCTGAGCTGCAAGCGTTGCCGCCTCGAATGGCTTTTGAATAACGCCAAGCGCACCCAGTTCGAAAAGCCGTTTCATGTCTGATTGCTGTGACAGTGCGGTCATGAAAATTGCGGGCGTATCTGCGAACGCCGGAAGTTTTCGAAGCTCCCTAAGCGTTTGTTCCCCGCTCATTCCCGGCATCATGACGTCCAGTAGAAATAGGTCGGGCGATACCTTTTTGACTCCCGCGATGGCTTCGGCGCCTGACGAGAATTGAACGATCTCCATTCCGCCGACGGTCGACAGCGCCAGATAAGAAACGTGACGTATGTCTTCGTCATCTTCGACATGCATAATTCTTGGCATGTTCGTCATGGTTGACCTCGTTCATCAGGTTGGCGCATCGTCTTTCCAAGCCAATCACTGATCAAAAGCAGGGGTTTGGGCTAACATGCAGCAACGTTAGCTACCGCATAGGTTGCATAACGATTTCGCGCGGTAATGGTTCCATGCTGAAGATGTCTATCTGGAGGGCGACAGAGATGGTCGAAATGCGGTGCAGTGGCCCCTTCGTCAATGACGTTCGCGTGATGCGGTTTACCACCCTTGATCAGGTGCCGCTGACCATGCGCCCCGGCTATGATCCGGCACGGCACGGCGTTGGCATCGTCCATCTGGGCTTGGGAGCGTTTCACAAGGCACATCAGGCGGCGTTGACGGATCGCGCGCTTGCCACGTCGGGTGGCGATTGGCGGATATTGGGCGTTTCGCTGCGTTCGCTGCGTGTAGTTGATGAATTGGCACCCCAGAACGGCCTTTACACGCTGATCGAGCGTGGAAGTGCGGGCATCTTTGGGCGGGTGATCGGTGCCATTGCGGGGGCGGTTTGCAGTGCTGGCGATCCGGGCCCGGTGTTGCAGGCGATGTCCGGTGCGGGTTGCAAGATCGTCAGCCTGACCGTCACCGAAAAGGCATATGGTCTGAACCGCGCCACGCGAGGCTGCGATCCGGCGCATCCGGCCGTCGCCCACGATCTGGCCAATCCATTGCAACCGCAAGGCGTATTGGGGCTTCTGACGGCGGCTTTGAATCTGCGCCGTCTGGCAGGTCTGCCGCCGTTTACCGTTTTATGTTGCGATAACCTGCCGGAAAACGGCGTTCTGCTGCGCGGTGCGGTGATCGACTTTGCCCACCGCTTGGCACCCGATCTGGCGCAGTGGATCGCCGCGACGACCGCTTTTCCGTCGACGATGGTGGACCGCATCACCCCTGCGTCTACGGCGGAAACGCTGGAGGATGCTGCGCGGCTAATCGGCGTGACAGACCTTGCAGCCGTGGAAACCGAACCGTTCTGCCAATGGGTGATCGAGGACAACTTTCCTCTTGGACGTCCCGATTGGCAGGCCGCTGGCGCGATCTTTACCAACAACGTCGCAACGTTTGAGGGGATGAAGCTGCGGATGCTGAACGGCACCCACTCAATGCTCGCCTACGCGGGGTTCCACGCAGGGCACCGTTATGTGCGCGATGCGATGGCCGATCCGGCGCTGGCCAAGCTGGTGCACCGCCATCTTGCCGCCGCCGCCGCCACCTTGCCGCCGATGCCGGGCATGGACCTGAACGCCTATGCGTCAGATCTGGTGCGGCGCTTTGAAAACCCCGCCATCGCCCACGCGACGTTTCAGATCGCGATGGATGGGTCGGAAAAGCTGCCGCAGCGCATTTTCGCTGCCGTGCCTATGGCGCGCGACCTGCGCCCGTTCGCCTTTGCCACTGCCGCTTGGCTGCGCCACGTCAGCGGCAGCACCCACGACTGCGCGCCGTATGAGTTGCGCGACCCTCGCGCCGCTGATTTGCGTCGGGCAACCGCAGGGCAGGACTCGCAAGGGATTTTCGACGCAGTAAACGCGATATTGCCAATTCCACCGGCATTGCGTGCGGCAACGCTGCCCATTCTGGCGGATTTGCTGGCGCGCCCTATGGCAGAGGTTTTGCAGAACGAAGCGGCCCCGCTGTGACAGCGGGGCCGATAGTCGTTACGCTTTGCCCCAGATTTTCGCGTATTCGTCGCGGTAGCCATTGCCCGGATCGAAGATGTTCTTGTCGCCGCCATCAAAGCTGATGTTTTCTTTGGTCACGACGTGCAAAGGCGAGGTGTAGCCAGACCACGCCGCACCACTGATGGCCCGGTTCAACTCATCTATCAGTTGCCAGCCTTGCAGGTTCAGCGGCTCTGCCACCGTCACCGCCTGATACTGGCCGGACCGGATGCGCTGATACGCGCCTTCCGAACCATCACCAGCCGCGACCGCCTTTGGCGCACCATCACCAGCTATCCCAGCGGCGGCCAAAGCCGGTCCCATGAAGTCGAAATAGATGTCGTTGATCGCCAGCGCATGGGTCCACTTGTCGCCATACTTCTGCAACAGCGACGTCGTCAGAGACGGCATTCGGGTCGACGTCTCTGCAATCGGGGTATCGACGTATTCCAGCACGGTGCCGCCCAATTCCTCGATCGTGGCCTTGATCTTGTCGGCCTTGGCAATCGCGATGGCGTAGGTGCTGTCGGTGAAGATCACCACGCCCGGCTTACCACCTGCATCGGCAAACGCCCATTTCGCAGCGGCAGCGGACACTTCCATCGGATCGGTCGAGACGTTGGCGAACACGCCCGATGCATCGTCCGGGCCGATCTTGGGACCAGCGTGCCAGCTTACCAGAGGGATCTTGGCAGCCTTGACCTGTTCCAGCGCCGCCTGCTGTTCGACCGCGTCAAAGCCGTTGATCACGATGCCATCGGGGTTCAGCGCCAGCGCCTGACCAAACGCAGCGGCACGGCCCTGCACAGAACCCGCGCCGTCCAGCACCGTCACGGTCCAGCCGATCTTGGCCGCCGCCTCGTTGATGCCGTTCACGACGCCCAGGATGCCGCCATTCTTCATATCGGCGGCCAGCACGACAATCTTTTTGCCCTCTGCGGCCTTGGAACCTGTGGTCGGTCCGTCCCAAGTCGTCTGCTTTCCGGCGTATTTCTGCACATAGGCCATGGCGTCCGCAACCGCGTCGGCAAAGGCCGGCACTCCGGCAAACAGCGCCAGCAGTGACGTGGTAAAGGTTCTTCTCAGCATGGTTTCCTCCCGTTAAGCTGAACTTACTTGCGGCCCGCGCCTTTTCTGCGTTGCGCGTAACCGGCTATTCCGATGGCAATCAGCAGGGTCGATCCGTTGAACATCGGCTCGACCCAGAACGATCCGCCGAATTGCTGGATGCCCGAAATCCCGACCGCCAGAATGGCAACACCGACAATGGTGCCCCAGACGTTGACCCGGCCCGGTTTGATCGTGGTGGACCCCAGAAACGCCCCGACCAACGCGGGCAGCAGGAATTCGAGGCCCACCGACGCCTGACCGATCCGCAGTTTCGAGGCGAGCAAGACGCCCGTGACGGCGGTCAGTGTGCCAGAGGCGATGAATGCCCCCACCACGAATTTCCGCGTCGGAATGCCGTTTAGCGCCGCCGCCTTTGGGTTTGCCCCGATGGCGTACAGGTACCGGCCCATCGGCGTGTAATCCAGCACGACCCACAGCAGCACGCTAAGCGCCACGACGTAATATCCTGTGATCGGCAGGCCGAACACAAACGTCCCGTTCAGTGCGTAAAACCCGTTTGGCAGCACCCCGACCACTTGCCGCCCGCCGGTATGCCACAGCGCCAGCGCATAAAGGACGGTGCCGGTGCCAAGCGTGGCGATAAAGCTGTCAATCTTCGCGACCTCGACCAGAAAGCCGTTCGCGACCCCGGTCAGGGCTCCCAGTGCGATCACGATCAGCACGGCAATCGGCCACGGCAGGCCAAAGTTGATCTGCAACGAAATCGCCAGAATGTGCCACAGCACGATGCCATAGCCGACGGTCAGGTCGATGCGCCCCGCCACCATCGGAATCATCGCGGCCAGCGACAGCAGCGCGATGATCGCTTTGTCGGACACGATGGCGCGCAGGTTCAGCAGCGTCGGGAACGTGTCCGGCAGCAACACCGAAAACGTCAGCATCAGCACGACCATCAGGATGACAAGGCCATAGGTCGGCACCAGCCGCCACAGTCTTGCGGCGCGGCCAAGCCCGGCAAGCTCGTCTCTGGTCGGTTCCAGCGCGTTGGATTCAATGGAATTCATGGGACGCTCCGGTCAGGCGGCTTCACCGGCCGAAGCGGCCTGGATCAGGGTTTGGGTGGACAGTTGAACGCCGGTCAGGTCCGCAACCATCTGGCCACGGCTGAACACCAGCGCCCGGTGGCAGATCGTCGCCACCTCTTCGAAATCGGTGGAAATGATCAGCACCCCCATGCCAGAGGCGAGGGCGGCATACAGCAGGTGGTAAATCTCTGCTTTGGCACCGACATCGACACCCGCCGTGGGATCTTCGGCAATCAGCAAGCGGCGGCCCGTATCCAGCCAGCGACCGACCACGATCTTTTGCTGATTGCCGCCCGACAGCGATTCAATCGGCAGCGCGGGGTCATTCGGTGTCAAGCCGACGCGCTTGCCCAGTGCCCGCGCCTCCGCCTGTTCACGGCGGGCGGATTTGATGTCGAACAGTTTGCGCCCCATTGCGGCGGGGTTCAGAAACGCATTCTCGCGGACCGACAGGGCTGGGGCGATCGATTCCACCACCCGGTCGCCCGCGACAAAGCCGATCCCCGATTGCAGTGCCCCTTGTGGTGAGGTCAAATCCGGCGCGGCACCATTCAGCAAGACCACCCCGTCATGCGCAATCAGCCCGTACAGACAACGGCCAATCTCTTCATGCCCCGCGCCGCGCAGGCCGACCAGCCCCAGCATTTCACCGCGCTGAACCGCAAAGCTGACCGGACCGGCATTGCGGGTTTTCAACTGGCGAGCGGTCAGAATCTCTGTCCCCTCGTGCACGGCGGGGCGGTTGATGTCGCGCGCTTTGCGGCCGACGATCAGGTTGACCAGATCTTCGGGGTTGGTGTGCGCCACGTCACGCAGGCCGACCATCTGGCCATCGCGCAGAACCGCAACACGGTCAGCGATGCGAAAGATTTCGTCCAGACGGTGACTGACATAAATCATGCCTACACCCTTGTCCCGCAGGGGGCGCAGCGCCTGAAATAGCCGCTCCACCTCATCCGCGGGCAGGCTGGCGGTCGGTTCGTCCAGCACCAGAAAGTCGCATTCCACCGCCAATGCACGGGCAATCGCGACTAGCGATTTTTCGGTACGGGTCAGGCTGGACACCCGCGTTGTCGGCGCAAAGCTGGCATCGACCAGCTTCAATGCCCGCGCTGCCACGGCCTCTGTCGCGGGCCAGTCGATCAGGCCGAACTTGCGTGGATAGCCAACAGCCATCGCGATATTCTCGGCAACACTCATCCATTCGATCAGGCCAAGATCCTGATGGATGAACGCCACCGCCTGCCGCTGGTTTACCTTGCCCGCGACATGAGCATAGGGCTGGCCGTCTACCATCACCCGCCCGCCATCGGCAGTGTAAATGCCGCCAAGCACCTTGATCAGCGTCGATTTTCCCGCGCCATTTTCACCCAGAAGCGCCACGATCTCGCCACGCCCGATGCGTAGCGAAACGCCGCGCAATGCCTGCGTGCCACCGAATGACTTTTCGATGCGGTCAAAAAACAGACCGTCGTTCAGTGCCATATTCTCCCCCCGCATCCCGGTATTTGCCACTTGGCATTATAGGTGGTTTACCGGTAACGTA
>JBDSXE010000487.1:0-13267 GCA_039926325.1 Paracoccaceae bacterium
CGTCCGATTGGATGGGGGTTCCGACCGGGGCTGCACCGTCTACCCGCACGACGGCCAGACCTTTTCGCAATTCCGTCTTGTGCTTCATGCGCGCAGTCACTTCCTGACCGACATAGCAGCCCTTGCGAAAGTCGACGCCATGCAGGCGTTCAAATCCGGTTTCCAGAAGATAGCTTTCGTCCGGGATCAATTCGATGCCGGTTTCGGGGATCAAGTTGGCGACACGGATAGCATTCCAGTCGATCTTTGGAAGGCCACCTGTAACACCATATTGGCGCCAGCCCAGATCGGGATGGCGCGGGTCGGGCATGGCACCCTCAGGCATCGGCCCCACGCCACGAGACACCGCCAGATCAGTTGGCACGATCTTCACATCCGCACGCAGGCGATACATCGTCAGTCGCCGCAAGGTCGCATCGGCGACAACCTCGGGCAGGTCCAGCAGCAGAGTGTTGGAAGTATTTACCACAAAAAAATCGGCCAGATATTTTCCTTGCGGCGAAAGAAGTGCGGTCCAGACAATTCCACCGTGCTGTTTCAACACTAGGACATCATTGCTGACCAGCCCTTGTAGAAAGGTTAACGCATCGCTGCCCGACAGCGTTACGATCCGCCTGCCGCCTGCCGTTTCGCCTGCCATCGCATTCTCCTTCGCCGCTTTGATATATGCATCCGAAGTGCGGGTGAAAGGGGCTTAGTCCTTGAACTGCAATCGGTGCAAGTCGGCATACAGTCCGCCACGCGCCAGCAGCTGTTCGTGGTTGCCCTGATCGACGACGTGGCCATGGTTCATCACGATGATTTTGTCGGCCTGCCGTACCGTGGCAAGTCGGTGTGCGATCACCAGTGTGGTGCGACCTTTTCCCAGCCGAGCCAGCGCCTCTGTAACCAGCGTTTCGGATTGAGCATCGAGCGCCGATGTCGCCTCGTCCAGCAATAGGATGGGTGCATTCCGCAGCACGGCACGGGCGATGGCGATGCGCTGCTTTTGCCCACCAGACAGGCCAGTGCCGCGTGGCCCGGCTGGGGTCAGTACTCCCAGTGGCATCTTGGCGACAAATTCGGCGGCATTGGCGTCAGCAAGGGCGCGGGCGAGTGCCTCGTCTGACAGATCGGTGGCACCCATGCGAATATTGACGGACAGCGGTTCGTCAAACAGGGCAGAGTCTTGCGATACAACGGAAAATTGCTGGCGTAGCCGGCGCAGATCAAAGTCGCGCAGGTCAGTGCCACCAAGTGTCACGCGGCCAGACTGCGGATCGGCCATGCGGGTCAGCAGCTGAAACACGGTGGTCTTTCCGGCACCCGATGGACCGACAAGTGCTGTGGTCTGGCCGGGTTCGGCGACGATGGTGAAGCCCGTCAGTACCGGCAGCTCGCCATAGGCAAAAGTCACATCCTGCAGTTCAAGGCGCGGGCCGAGCGGGTCTGACGGTACGGGCTTTGGTTGGGCGGGGCTGCGAAGTTGCGGCATCACGTCCAAAAGGTGGCGCATCCGCTCCAACGATGCACGCGCCTGCGCCCATGAACCTGATACAGAACCAAGGCGGCGAAGTGGCTCGAAAACAAGTGCTATTGCGGTGAAAAAGCTCATGAATGCGCCGATTGTCTTGGAGCCTTCGATGATCTGACTGCCGCCGTAAAGCATCACCGCAGTGAACCCCATGGCCGCGACAAGGTCGATCATGCCGGGGATGGCGGCAGCGGCGGTTTCAGAGCGGATTTGCGCTTTCAGGTAGGTGTCGAGCGCGCGGCGATAGCGAATGGCCTCGTGCGGTTCCGACCCGGTAAGTTGCAGCGTATGGATGCCATGGAATGTCTCATCCAACCGGGTTGACAGCACAGCGGCGGCTGCGCGTGACTGCCGGGCCGTTTTTCGTACACGGGCTTGCAGCAGCGCGAGCGGGCCGACGATGATCGGGACGCCAACGACGGCAACCAATGTCCAGCGCCAGTCGATCAACAGGGCGACCGTCAGCAACGACAGTAGGGAAATCACATCGCGGCCAAGGGTTTGCACGATCGGCGGCCACAACGAGCGCAGGGCCGCGTTGTCGCCCCGCAGGCGTTCAATCAGACTGCCGGGCGGATTGGTCTGAAAGAAACCAAGGTCCAGTTGCATGACATGGATCAGAAGGTTTTGTTGCAGTTCGGTCGAAATACCCTCTGCCAGACGCGCCATGATCACGCGGTGGGTGAACCCTGCGAAAGCACGGACCATGAACACTGTTGCGACAGATGCGGCCACCCAGATCACGATGGACATCGGCGCACCCTGATGGATGCCGTCGAACATCGGGCGGACCAGATAGGACAGTGCACCTACAGCGCCACCTTCCAAAGCCATGAAAAGAACGGCCACGATCAGTGTTGGCAAGCGACGGCGCAAGTGGTCGCGCCAGACCCAGGCCAAAATTCTTCGGGCGGGAATGGCGTCGATGTTCACGCGAGGCTCCGGTCGCCGGCTTGCCAGCGCAGGAAAGAGGCGGAGACGACCGCTGGGTCATAGCCGCTGTGCAGCCAGTCACGGAAACTGATACCGGTGTCGGCAAATGCGCGCGCGTAAAGCCGGAGCAGGTGGTCTTGGATCCCCGCGCGGGAGTTTTCGACATGCAGATAGCGCCTGCTGAGCTGACGCTGCGCCTCGGCGATCGGGCAGTTCTCGATCGTCAACAGGTAAAGCGCGGCGGCAAGGCCGGTACGATCCGCGCCAGATTTACAGTGGAATAGCATCGGCTTAGGTATGGTCTGGAAGAGGTCGAGCAATTGCTTCAGCTTTTCGCGCGATGGCGGTTGTTTGGCGTAAAGCTGCAAGTTGTACAGCGCCATGCCGGTTTCGCGGCAGGCTTCCTCTTCGAACAGATAGAAGCCCTGACTGGATTCGCCGCGCAGGTTCAGCACGCTGCGTAGGCCAAGTTTTACATGCCAGCGGCGCAACCTGCCGGGCGAGGGCTGGTTGGAGCGCCAGACACCGGGCGCGACCTGGTGCAGGTTGGTCCAGAAAATCCGCAAAAAGGCATGGTCCATCAGTTGGAAATGCCACCAGGCGGCGCGGCGGGCGTCGGGGGTGGAAATGTCCTTGCCGAAGCGGGCGGTCAGCCTGCGCTGCAGGTCATGTAGACGGTCTTTGATGGCGCTGATCATCAGGGGCTGCCCAGGGTCAAGGTGCCTGACCGTCTAGCTTCTGCGACCCTGACTGGCAAGGTTTCCTCGGCCAGTTGACCCTGTTGCCAGCGACGGTTAGCCATACGCTAGTTCAGGAGGATTTCATGTCGCTTGCAAATGGTCGCCCATATCTTGCCATCCCTGGCCCCTCGGTCATCCCTGACCGGGTTTTGGCTGCTATGCATAGGGGATCGCCCAACATTTACGAGGGTGCGCTGATCGACATGGTGGCCGGGATGTGGCCGGATCTGAAGCGACTGGCGGGCACCACGGGCGGCGTTGCGGCCTATATCGCGAACGGGCACGGGACTTGGGAGGCGGCCAATGCCAACCTTTTCTCGCGTGGCGACAAGGCCTTGGTCCTTGCTACGGGGACGTTCGGACATGGGTGGGCCAACACGGTGCGGGGGCTTGGTGTCGAGGTTGAAGTTCTGGATTTCGGGCGGTCAGTGGCACCCGATTGGTCGCAGGTAGAGGCGGCGCTACGGGCTGACCCGAATATCAAGGCGGTTTTGTCGACGCAGGTCGATACGGCGAGTTCGGTCAAAACCGATATCAAGGCGTTGCGCGGGGTGATTGATGCCGTTGGGCATCACGCGCTATTGGCGGTTGATTGTGTGGCATCAATGGCTTGCGATCCGTTCTTCATGGATGAATGGGGCGTGGATATCACTGTTGCTGCCAGCCAAAAGGGCTTGATGACCCCGCCGGGAATGGGGTTTGTCTGGTTTTCGGAAAAGGCGCGGGATCGCTGCAAGGCCAGCGATCTGCGGACGCCATACTGGGATTGGACGGCACGAGCCAATGCCGAGGAGTTCTGGCAATACTGGTTTGGAACTGCGCCGACGCAGCATCTGTATGGCCTGCGCGAGGCGTTGACGATGATCCTTGATGAAGAGGGATTGCGCAATGTTTGGGCGCGTCATGCCACGCTGGCCAAGGCGGTTTGGGCGGCGTTCGATGGATGGGGCGCGGGTAATTCCGGCATTATACTCAATGTGTTGCAGCCCGAAGCTCGCGGACATTCGGTTACGGCGGCGCGGTTCAAGACACCCGATGCGACACGGTTGCGGCGGTGGTGTGAACATGAGGCTGGCGTGACTTTGGGCATTGGATTGGGCATGTCGACGGAGGCCGATCCGAAGGCCGAAGGGTTTCTACGGGTGGCGCATATGGGGCATGTGAACGCACATATGACGCTTGGCGCACTGGCGGTGATGGAGGCGGGGATGGTCGCGCTGGACATACCGCATGGGCCGGGAATTGCGGCAGCAGCGCGGGTTGTAGGTGGAAAGCAAGACTGAAGCGGGCAAATTTGGGGTGCGGCGAATCGGCAGAAAATCACCAGTTAACGTTGGGGAAAAGCTGATTTTTGGTCGTCTTGAAGGCGTCTTGGTCGCGTCTTGTTTGCATCTCTACGGTTTTTGGGAATTCACGGGATAAATGAAGCGGGCGATCAGCGTTGTCCGAACAGCGCCGCCAGTTTTTCGGTGTTGATGGCGCGGACGGTCAGGCCCTGTGGCTTGATCGCGGCCACGTCGACCCCGGCGACGATGGCGTTGATCACGGCTTCCTCGACGGCCTCGACCGACGCCAGATAGATCGGGTCCAGGATTTCGTTATTCAGCACAGTTTGCGTCACGAACGGCTGTCCTTCTTGCGGCATTGGGCCGGGGTTGGCGACCGAGAAAGCGAGGAAAATATCGCCGGACGAATTGCCCGATGGTGTGCCGCCTCGACCGATCCCGATAGACGCGCGTTTGGCGATGTGACGTAGCGACAGGGCCGACAGCGGCGCGTCAGTAGCGATCAGGACGATGATCGACCCTACCTCTTTCTTGCGCCATGTTCCCTCGGGCATCAGCTTGCCAACCGGCTGGCCCAAGATCGTCAGCCAGTCGCGCATGCCGTGGTTGGCCTGCACCAACGCGCCAACCGTGTAGTCGTGGCCGGCCAGACGGATCTTGCGCGAAGCGGTGCCAGTGCCAGCCTTGAACTCATACGCGATCATGCCGTTGCCACCGCCGGTGGAGCCTTCTTCAACCATGCCGCCCTTGGCAGATCGGATCGCGGCGATGGCGTGTTCGGGCTTCACATGCAATGCGTTGATGTCGTTCAACATGCCGTCATAGGTTTCGGCCACGACTGGCATGGCCCAGCCGTGATGATTGTCAAAGAAATCGGCGTAATGTTCGATCATCCATTGGGTCGCACCGTGATGGACTGCACCGATTGCATGGGTGTTGGTGATGCAGATCGGACCAATCAAATAGCCAGCATCGTCAATCCAGTGCGTGCCTGTCATCTCTCCGTTGCCGTTCAGGGTAAACTGGCCAGCCCAGACCGGCTGAGGGTTGCCAACCTCGTCGCGCGGCAGGACGGCCGTGACGCCGGTTCGCATTTTTTTGGCCGGGTCAGTCAGGGTACAAAAGCCGACGCGCACGCCGGATACGTCGGTGATGGCGTTGAACGGACCGGGGGTGCCGGGGAAGGGTAGGCCAAGTTCACGCGCGCGGGGTTTGGGCATCTGGCATCCTGTTTTTCGGGCAGCTTGGGCAGGATGGCAGCAGGCGGGGTGCGTGATCAAGCGAAGTTGCACGGTTGTTGTGCGGTTTTGGTACTTTTCGTTACGGAATCATGCGTCTATGTTTCTGTGTATAACCTTGGTTTTTTTGGTCAGAAGATGAGCAGAGCTTTCGCGCGACGACCCGTCATCGGCATCATCGGCAATCTTTTCGTCATCAATGACCGATTTCCGGCCACCACCTGCGGCACGATGAATGCCGAAGCGGTGGCGCAGGTGGCGGGGGCGATGCCGCTGATCATTCCTGCGGACCCGCGCTATGTCTCGGTCGAGGATCTGATGGCGACGTGTGATGGGTTTTTGCTGACGGGCGGACGTCCCAATGTGCATCCATCGGAATATGGCGAAGAGGAAACGCCGGCGCATGGATCGTTTGATCGCAGTCGTGACGCAATCACCTTGCCGCTGATCCGCGCCTGTGTGGCACGCGGGCAGCCGTTTTTGGGGATTTGCCGCGGGTTTCAAGAGGTCAACGTGGCAATGGGCGGTACGCTGCACCCAGAGATCCGCGATCTGCCGGGGCGATTGAACCACCGAATGCCGCCGGATGCCGCACTTGAGGAACAGTTCGCCCCACGTCATGCCGTGCGGTTTACCGAAGGTGGGATTTTTCATCACCTGATGGGCGCCCCGGAGGTGATGACAAACACACTGCACGGGCAGGGAATTGCGCGGGCCGCGGACCGGATCGTAGTTGACGGTCACGCCCCCGATGGCACGCCGGAGGCGACCTATGTCCGCGATGCGCCGGGGTTCACGCTGGCGGTGCAGTGGCATCCGGAGTGGAATGCCGTCGATGACCCGGTATCGCGACCGTTGTTCGTGGCGTTCGGGCAGGCGGCACGGGCTTGGATGGACCGTAGTGCCCAGCCTGCACGGTTGATCGCCTGAGATCTGGGTTGTTGACGCCGGACGCCGCGCTATAGTCGCCCCAACCTTGGAGGAGCGCGCAATGAAGCGGTCACGGATCAACGATATAATGGCAGCGGCGGACGAGATGATCCGCCACTACGGCTTTGTCTTGCCGCCCTTTGCCTATTGGACGCCGGACGAGTTCAAGGCTAAAGCTGCGACAGCGCGCCGGGTTATTGATGGGCGCTGCGGGTGGGACATCACCGATTATGGGCAGGGCAAGTATGACGCGATGGGGTTGTTCCTGTTCACGCTGCGGAACGGCTTGCTGTCCGACCTGCAGCATGGCGGGGGGATGTGTTACGCGGAAAAGCTGCTGATCTCGCGGCAGGATCAGCTGTCGCCGATGCATACTCATGTCATCAAGGCCGAAGATATCATCAACCGGGGCGGTGCTACGCTGGTGGTGGAGTTATACGGGTCGGACGACAAGGGCAGTTTTGCCTGGGACAAGGGCGGGCTGGTGCGGTGCGACGGGATTGACGTGGCTTACGGACCGGGGACCAAGCTGCGGCTGGCGCCGGGAGAGTCAGTGACGCTGATGCCGGGAGATTGGCATGCGTTCTGGGGTGACGGCGGCGATGTGTTGATTGGTGAGGTGTCGACCGTAAACGACGACCTGACCGACAACATCTTCCGCGAGCCGATCGGGCGATTTGCCCAGATCGAGGAAGACGTGCCGCCGACGCATCTGCTTGTGAGCGATTATGAGGAATGGTTGAACTAAGGGGCGTCCAGATATGGACAGTTAGGAAAGTTTAGCGATTTCAGTTAGTTACAGCTTTTCGTTAACCACTACTTAACTTTTCCCTGCGGTGATTGCGGCTTAAATCTGAAACTCATAAAGCCTTAGCGGGCTTTCTTTTTCGGGATCAGGCGAGGAAAGCGCCGCAACCGCTTGTTGAGCGGTTGGTTCAGATCAAACGCTTCACAATGGGCCATACACCGGATTGTTGGTTGAGGTAGGTTCTTCCTCGACCGAGGTTGGCGGCGGCGGGGTCGTGGGGGAGGTGGCTTTTTTGGCGGGCTTCTGCACGGGGGGGACCGTCAGTTTGGTCGGGAAACTGCCGTCTTCGTTCAGCACGACAACGTGGGTGCCGTCGGGGACGCGGTTGTAAAGGTCCATCACGTCCTGATTGATCATGCGGATGCAACCGGACGAGGCGTTGTGGCCGATGGTGTTCCATTCGGGTGTGCCGTGGATGCGGTAGCCGTAATCGACGCCGTTGGTTTTCAGGTATAGAGCGCGGGCACCCAGCGGATTTTCAAGACCGCCGGGTTCGCCATCCTTGAACTTGGCAAGTTCGGGGCGGCGGGCGATCATTTCAGCCGGGGGTGTCCAGGTTGGCCAAGTGGTGCGGTTGGTGATGTCCGCTTCGCCCGACCAGCCGAACCCTGACCGACCGACCGAGATACCGTAGCGGACGGCATGATTGCGATCAGTGATAAGGTACAGGTGCTTGGCCCCGGGGTCGATGATGATCGTGCCGACCGGTTGGTCGGTGTCGTAGGCGACGGTCTGACGCTGAAACTCTGCCGGGACTTTCTCGACCGGGACGGCGGGCACGGTAAAATCGGCATCCGGAACAGCAGCATAGTGCGCCGCGTCATTGAGGGGAACTGCTGCTGTAGGCTGGTTGGCGGCCATGCTGACAGTGTCATCCACAACGCAGGCCGAAAGGCTGAGCGCGAGGGCGGTCGCCGCCATAAGGTGGGTCAGTGGAAATCGCATCAGTCTTTGCCCCTGCATTATTTTTGTCGGCCAACTGGTGAACATGGGATTACCACCCGGAGTCCACTGTTTCCGAGGCTAGTTCAATGTCTGGCATGCGGTAAAGTTCCAAAGTTCACGCAAAGGTGAGGGGCGTTTATTTGGCGGCCGCGAGTTTTGTCCAAAAAATCGCTGTCCGTTTTCCGGGTTGCTGAAGTGTTTCGCTAAGGCGCACCGAGAGGAGGGCGGACACTCATCAAGCTTGTCAGCTTTCTTCGTGAGGGTCAGCGAGGAGAGCCCGGAACGGCTTGACGAACGGCGGGCAAGATCATCGCGAACTGTTTCAGAGCGTGGTTCGCAGGTGCCAGAGTTCCGGGAACAGCTCTACTTCGAGCATCTTCTTCAGATAGCTGACGCCTGCGGTGCCACCGGTACCGCGTTTGAAGCCGATGACGCGTTCGACCGTGGTGACGTGGTTGAAGCGCCAGCGGCGAAAGTAATCCTCGAAATCCACCAGTTTCTCGGCGAGTTCGTATTCCTGCCAATGGGCCTGCGGGTCACGGTAGACGATCTCCCATACTTGGCGAACGTCATCGCGCGCGGTCCAATTTTGTCGCAGATCGCGGGTCAGCACGTCTTGCGGGACAGGTAGGCCGACGCGGTGGAGGTGCCTTAGCGCCTCGTCATAGAGCGAGGGGCGGGCAAGTTCTGCCTCCAGCAGGGCGATGATTTCGGGGCGGTGGGCGTGGGGGCGCAGCATGGCGACGTTGCGGTTGCCTACGGCGAATTCGATCAGGCGGTATTGATGGGACTGAAAGCCGGAAGATTGGCCAAGCCCCTCACGAAAGGTCGTGTAGTCGGCGGGGGTCATGGTGCGAAGCACGTCCCAGGCGTTGTTCAGCTGTTCAAATATGCGGCTGATGCGGGCGAGCATCTTGAACGCTTCTGGCGCGCGGCCCGCGGCAATGGTGCGCCGGGCGGCATCAAGTTCGTGAAGGGCGAGCTTCATCCACAGCTCTGACGTTTGGTGCTGGATGATGAACAGCATCTCGTCATGCGCGCCGGTCAGCAAGCCTTGCGCGGACAGGATCTGGTCGATGTGCAAATAGTCGCCGTAGGACATCGGCGCATGAACAGCAGCTTCGGCACCGTCTTTGAGGGGGTCATAGGACATGTTCGTCTCCGTTGGTTGAAGGGGGCGGGTCAAGCCCGGCCCTTGCAGGAGAGGAGGGGAGGTGGGAGCCTCCGGCGGGGATATTTATGAAAAAGTGAAATTGGCAGGATCAAGTCAGGTGACCTTGGCGCGGGTTTTGAATTGGGGGGTGTCCCAGAGGTTTTGGGCCATGATTTTTGTGAGGATTGCGATCGCCTTCGCGGTATCGGTCTTGTCGATATAAAGCGGGGTGAAGCCGAAGCGCAGAATGTCGGGGGCGCGAAAATCGCCGATCACGCCGTTGGCGATCAGGGCTTGCATGATGGCGTAGCCTTCGGGGTGGCGGAAGGAGACTTGCGAGCCGCGCATGGCGTGGTCGCGCGGGGTGACGAGGGTGAGGGTGGGGCAGGCAGATTCAACTCCGGTGATGAACTGATCGGTCAGGGCGAGCGAGGCGGTGCGGAGGTCGTCCAGGTCCACATTGTCCCAGATGTCGAGCGCGGCCTCCAACGCGGCAAGTTGCAGGATCGGCGGGGTGCCGACGCGCATGCGTTCAATCCCCGCGCCGGGGCGGTAAGTGGCGTCAAAGGCGAAGGGCGATTCGTGGCCAAGCCAACCGCTGAGGGCGGGGCGGGTTTGGGCTGCGTATTTGGGGGCCACATAGATGAACGCGGGGCCGCCGGGGCCGGAGTTGAGGTATTTGTAGGTGCAGCCGACCGCGAAGTCGGCCTTTGCGGCGGCAAGGTGGACCGGCAATGCGCCGGCGCTGTGGGCGAGATCCCAGATGGTGAGCGCACTGTGTGCGTGAGCGCGGGCAGTGATGGCGGCCATGTCGTGTTTGCGGCCAGTGCGGTAGTCAACTTCGGTGATCAGGGTGACGGCAACGGTATCGTCGATGGCGTCAAGGAGATCTTCGGGGGCGACGGTTTTGAGGGTGTAGCCGTTGCCAAGGGTTTGGCACAGCCCTTGGGCCATGTAGAGGTCGGAGGGGAAATTTCCCGTGTCGCTCAGGATAATCTTGCGGGAGGGGTTGATGTCAAGGCAGGTGGCGAGGGCCTGGTAGACCTTGATTGACAGGGTATCGCCCATCACCACATGGCCGGGTTCCGCGCCGATCAGCCGGGCGATGCGGTCACCGATGCGGGTGGGTTGGTCCATCCAGCCGGCCTTGTTCCAGCCGGTGATCAGCATGTCGCCCCATTCTGCCGTGACGGTCTGGGCTACGCGGGCGGCAGCGGTTTTGGGCAGGGGGCCAAGCGAATTGCCGTCCAGATAGGTGATGCCTGCAGGCAGGTGGAACTGCGCTTTGGTGGCTGCGAAATCGGTTTTCATGGACGTCTCCCATTGGGCAACCTGGATCGGGGCGATGGGGCAAGCAATAGGCTTTGGGCAGATAATTTCAAGCTTGAAATTGTTTGGCTTGGCAGTTGATTTCCGATTGGCTGTATTATGGCGTTGAAAACACTTTAGGCGGTGATAAGCCTGCCCCATAGAGTTGCTGGGGAGCAGGCAATGAAGATTGGCGCGCTGACAGAGATTTTTCCGGGCGAAAACCGGGTGGCGATGACGCCGGACTCGGCGGTGCAGTTGATCAAGCTGGGTCACACGTGTGTCGTGCAGGCTGGCGCTGGCATGAAGGCCGGGTTTGCCGACGCGCTGTATGCCAAGGCGGGGGTCGAGGTTCTGCTGGATGCGGCCGCGGTGGAGGCTGCTGCGGATGTGCTGGTCAAGGTGCGCGGACCCGAGGTTGCGGAGGCGGAGGCGCTGCGAACAGGGCAGACGCTGATCAGCTTTTTCTACCCGGCGCAGAATCCTGAGCTGATGGAGATTGCCAAGTCGCGCGGGGCGACGGTGATTGCGATGGACATGGTGCCGCGCATTTCACGGGCGCAGAAGATGGATGCGCTGTCGTCGATGGCGAACATTGCGGGCTACCGCGCGGTGATCGAGGCGGGCAATAACTTTGGCCGGTTCTTTACCGGACAGGTGACGGCGGCGGGCAAGGTTCCTCCGGCCAAGGTGCTGGTCGTGGGGGCAGGGGTCGCGGGGTTGGCGGCGATCGGGACGGCGGTTTCGTTGGGCGCGATTGTCTATGCGTTCGACGTGCGCCCGGAAGTTGCCGAGCAGATTGAATCCATGGGTGCATCGTTCGTCTATCTGGAATTTGACGCGAATGAGTTGCCCGACGGTGCCGCAACAGGCGGCTATGCGGCACCCTCGACCCCGGCGTTTCAAGCCAAGCAGTTGGCGAAATTCCGCGAACTTGCACCTGACATGGATATCGTGATCACGACGGCGCTGATCCCCGGACGGCCCGCACCAAAGCTGTGGACCGCCGATATGGTGGCGATGATGAAGCCGGGGTCGGTGGTGATCGACCTTGCGGCAGAGCGTGGCGGCAACTGCGATCTGACGGTGCCGGATCAGAAGATTGTCAGCGACAATGGCGTAACGATTGTCGGCTACACCGATTTCCCCAGCCGGATGGCGGCTCAGGCATCCACGCTTTATTCCACCAATATCAAGAACATGCTGACCGATCTTACACCGAAGAAAGACGGTGTGATCGTGCAGAACATGGAGGATGACGTCATTCGCGGATCGACCGTGGTGAATGCAGGCGCGATTACCTATCCGCCACCGCCCCCCAAGATTGCGGCGATTGCGGTGCAGAAGCCGCAGGTGAAGGTCAAGGAACTGACGCTGGTCGAAAAGAAGGCGCGAGAGGTTGCGATCTTCAAAACGCAGACCCGCAATCAGGTCGGGCTGCTGGTCGGGGCCGCTGTAGTGATGGTGCTGATCGGGGCCTATGCGCCACAAGAGTTCATGTCGCACTTCATCGTCTTTGCGCTGGCGTGTTTCATCGGCTTTTCGGTGATCTGGAATGTCAGCCACGCGCTGCACACGCCGCTGATGTCGATCACCAACGCGATTTCGGGGATCGTGATCCTTGGCGCGCTGTTGCAGATCGGGTCGGGCAACTGGCTGGTGGTGGTGCTGGCGGCGGTGTCGGTGCTGATCGCCTCGATTAACGTCGTTGGTGGCTTTCTGGTGACGCGCCGGATGCTTGCCATGTTCCAGAAGTCGTGAGGGCGCACAGATGAGCATCGGAATTGTAAGTGCGGCCTACATCGCGGCGGCAGTGTTGTTCATATTGGCGCTAGGCGGGTTGTCAGGGCAGGAAAGCGCCAAACGGGCGGTGTGGTACGGCATCGTCGGCATGGCGCTGGCGATTGGAGCCACAGTGTTTTCGCCAGAGGTCGCGCATCTGTGGGTGATTGCCGTGATGGTCGCCGTCGGCGCTGCGGCGGGCTGGTATGTCGCCACGCGGGTCCAGATGACGGAGATGCCGCAACTTGTGGCGGCGCTGCACTCGTTTGTCGGGCTGGCGGCGGTGTTGATAGGTTACAACGCGCACCTGGAGCTGGTCGGTGTCATGGCGATGGATGCAACGGCGCGGGCGGGTCTGATCGGGTTCGCGGCGGTCTTGGCGCACAAGGATGCGGTTGAGATCAACATCCTGCATGTCGAGGTGTTCTTGGGCGTGTTCATCGGGGCGGTCACGTTTACCGGGTCGGTGATTGCGTTCCTGAAGTTGGCGGGGCGGGTCGATGGCAAGGCGGTCAAGCTGCCGGGTGGGCATTTGCTGAACGCTGGGGCGGCGCTGGGGTCGCTGGTGCTGTTGGTGTTGTATTTCGACGGCGCGGGGATCTGGGCGCTGATGTTGATGACGCTGCTGGCG
>JBDSXE010000488.1:0-5145 GCA_039926325.1 Paracoccaceae bacterium
CAAGCCGATCCATCTGGACATTCCGGTGACGATTGCCGGGATGAGCTTTGGCGCACTGTCTGGCCCTGCGAAAGAAGCTTTGGGGCGGGGGGCGAGTGCCGCTGGCACCTCCACCACCACGGGCGACGGCGGTATGACAGAGGAAGAACGCGGTCACAGCAAAACGCTGGTCTATCAATACCTTCCCAGCCGTTACGGCATGAACCCCGACGATTTGCGCCGCGCTGACTGCATCGAAATCGTCGTCGGGCAGGGGGCCAAGCCCGGCGGTGGCGGGATGCTGCTTGGTCAGAAAATCAGCGACCGCGTGGCCAAGATGCGGAACCTGCCCAAGGGCATTGATCAACGTTCTGCCTGCCGCCACCCGGACTGGACCGGACCGGATGATCTGGAAATCAAGATCCTTGAAATCCGCGAAATCACCGACTGGGAAAAGCCGGTTTATGTGAAAATCGGCGGCGCACGGCCCTATTACGACACGGCTTTGGCGGTCAAGGCCGGGGCGGATGTCGTGGTTCTGGACGGGATGCAGGGCGGCACAGCGGCGACGCAGGATGTGTTCATCGAACATGTCGGCCAGCCAATTCTCGCGTGTATTCCCCAAGCGGTGAAGGCGCTGCAAGACCTTGGGATGCACCGCAAAGTGCAGCTGATTGTGTCGGGCGGTATCCGCAACGGGGCGGATGTGGCCAAGGCAATGGCCTTGGGGGCTGATGCCGTGGCCATCGGCACGGCGGCACTGATCGCGCTGGGGGACAATGACCCCAAGTGGGAGAGTGAGTATCAAAAGCTGGGGACCACCGCCGATGCCTACGACGACTGGCACGAGGGGCGCGATCCGGCGGGCATCACCACACAAGACCCAGAGTTGTCAGGTCGCTTTGACCCGATTTTGGGTGGACGGCGCCTGAAGAACTATCTGAAAGTTTTGACGCTGGAGGCGCAGACGATCGCGCGTGCCTGCGGCAAGAACCATCTGCACAATCTGGAACCCGAAGACCTGTGCGCCCTGACGATCGAGGCGGCAGCGATGGCGGGTGTCCCGATTGCAGGCACCAACTGGATACCGGGCCGCAACGGCGGCTTCTAGAATCAAATACCAAAAAGACGGGGAGCGATAATATGGCGAACGACCTTGCCAAATGGGCCAAGGACAAAGGCGTCAAGTATTTCATGATCTCTTACACCGACTTGTTCGGGGGGCAGCGCGCCAAACTGGTGCCGACGCAGGCGATCAAGGATATGTCCGAGGACGGCGCTGGCTTTGCTGGCTTTGCCACCTGGCTTGACCTGACCCCGGCGCACCCCGATCTGATGGCGGTGCCCGATGCGTCCTCGGCCATTCAACTTCCGTGGAAGAAAGAGGTTGCATGGGTCGCGGCCCGCGCCACAATGGAAGGCAAGTTGGTTGATCAGGCCCCGCGCAACGTGCTCGAACGTATCGTGGCAGAGGCGGCCAAGGATGGTTTGCGCGTCAAGACTGGGGTGGAACCCGAGTTTTTTATCCTTACGGCGGATGGCACGCAAATTTCGGACCCCTACGACACCGCTGAAAAGCCCTGCTACGACCAGCAGGCGGTGATGCGGCGCTATGACGTGATTACCGAGGCTTGCGATTACATGCTTGAGCTCGGTTGGGAGGCTTATCAGAACGACCACGAAGACGCCGTTGGCCAGTTCGAGATGAACTGGAAATATGACGACGCCTTGCAAACCGCCGACAAACACAGCTTTTTCAAATTCATGATGAAATCGGTGGCCGAAAAGCACGGCTTCCGGGCAAGCTTCATGCCCAAGCCGTTCAAGGGTCTTACCGGGTCGGGTTGCCACGCCCATATTTCGGTCTGGTCGATGGATGGCAAGACCAACGCATTTGCCGACAAATCCAAAGAGCTGGAACTGTCCGAACAGGGCCGCAACTTTCTCGGCGGCATCATGAAACACGCCAGCGCCTTGGCCGCGATCTGCAATCCGACCGTCAACAGCTATAAGCGCATCAATGCACCGCGTACCTCGTCCGGGGCGACTTGGGCTCCCAATACGGTGACATGGACTGGCAACAACCGCACCCATATGGTGCGCGTTCCCGGGCCGGGGCGGTTCGAGTTGCGGCTACCGGATGGGGCTGCAAACCCTTATCTTCTGCAAGCCGTCATCATCGCCGCAGGTCTTGACGGTGTGCGGACCAAAGCCGATCCCGGCAAGCGCCATGACATCGACATGTATCAGATGGGCCATACCGTCAGAGGGGCGCCCAAGCTGCCGTTGAACCTGCTGGACGCCTTGCGCGAATACGACAAGGACAAGACGCTGAAGGCCATGATGGGCGAAGAGTTTTCCAGCGCCTACCTAAAGCTGAAGCACCGCGAATGGGACAGCTACACGGCCCATTTCTCGCGCTGGGAACACGAAAACACCTTGGACATCTAGACGCATCGAACCGTAAGAAGTGGCGGGCCGTTCGTGGCAGCGGTCCGCCACTTCCTGCAATGCGGCAGTCTGAAGAATATTGCCTGATGGCTGCACCGCAGTCCCTCGCATCAGAACATTCGATTTGGCGCGCGAGGGATGGCCGACCCCACCTCTGCTCGGCTACCCTCTCCCGACGCGGCACAACGCTGTTCCGGCGCCAGCTGCTCAGGGAGTGGCAAGATGACTGACCTCCGCGATCATTCTGGTGACATTCCAGACCTTTCACCACCCACCAATGCGGCGTCCAGCGCCAGCCTCGACCCAGCTGAATGGTCTGAGTTTCGGGCTGTGGCGCACAAACTGGTGGATGCCTGCATCGACCGGCTGCAAGCCGCGCGGGATATGCCGTGGATTCCCGTCCCCGCCGCGCAGGCTGCGGCCTATCGGTTGGATGGCTTAGGGCGCGGCGAAGCGGCCACAGCGCAACGCCTTGTGACAGAGATCATGCCCTACGCGACGGGCAACACGCATCCGGGATTTTTCGGCTGGGTGCATGGCACAGGGCTTGCCAGCGGGTTGCTAAGCGAAATGGTGGCCGCGACCATGAATTCCAACAGCGGCGGGCGGGATCACGGGATGATCCACGTCGAACGGGCCGTGATCGAATGGACGCGCGACGTCATGGGATTTCCGGAAACCGCCAGTGGCGTGCTGGTGACCGGCACCTCGCAGGCGACGGTTATTGCACTGGCTGCGGCGCGGACTAGGGCCTTGGGACCAGCGGTGCGAAGTGATGGGCTGGGGCAGGCGCGGCTGGTGGCCTACGCAGGACGCGGGGCGCATTCGGCGACGGCCAAGGCGATGGAACTGCTTGGCATCGGCAACCGGGCGCTGCGGCTGGTGCCGGGAACCGACGGCGTGATGGATTTGGCCGGGTTGCGCGACATGATCCGTGCGGATCGGGCTGCCGGATTGCAGCCCTTCGCCCTGATCGGAACCGCAGGCTCGGTTGATCTGGCGCAATTCGACAACCTGACGGCGCTCGCCGACCTTGCCCGTGACGAACAGATATGGCTGCATGTCGATGGGGCATTCGGAGCGTGGACCCGCTTGGCCGACGCTCCGTGGCGCGGGTTGTCGGAGGGGATCGGTCGTGCCGATTCCCTCGCCTGCGATTTTCACAAGTGGATGTATGTGCCCTACGACTGTGGCCTAGTGCTGATCCGAAACGAGGCAGAACACCGCGCGGCCTTCGCGGCGCGACCAGCTTACCTGGAATCGCAGGCTGCCGGATTGGGCGGGGGTGAGCCGTGGTTCTGCGACTATGGCATCGACCTGTCGCGCGGCGGGCGGGCGCTGAAAGTCTGGGCCGCGATTGAGACTTATGGCACCAAACGGCTCGGCGCAGCGATCACCCTGAACTGCCAGTTGGCGCGTGCGATGGCGGGTCTGGTGGCGGCGGATCACAGAATGCGCCTGATGGCCCCCATCACTGCGAACATCTGCGTGTTTTCGGCTGATGCAACCCTGTCGAAGGACCAGCAATCCGTCCTGAACCGCAAGATCGCACAGGATCTGCAGCTGGCAGGTATTGCAGTGTTTTCGACCACGATGATCGACGGTGTCACGGTCCTGCGGGCGGCAATCACCAACCACCGCACCAACAGCGCAGACGTGGCGCGTGCCGTTGCGGCGGTTGCCGAGCTGCGGGACCGCCAGCGCAGTGTGGCGAATGGGAACGGCGGGGAAAGATGAACCCGCGCAAGGTTGCCGCCGCCAGATTCGGCGGCAGGCGCTGGCAGTCGAGACAATCTGACCCCAGGCGCCTAAACATCACCCTTCCGAACTTGCCGTAGCGACGGTATTCAACAGTTGAAACGCACACGAGGGCATGTTGGAAAATCTTGACCAAAATCTGAAGGGTCTGTTTGTCGACCTGCAGAAATCGGGCCTGTGGCCGGATCAAAAGGTCATATCGGACTCCATCCTGCTTGCCCCCGCAGATGAAATTCTGCGGGCCTATGCCGCCGAAAAGCGGCGTGGTGCGAACGATCTGCGCGGGTTCTATGATCGGTTTTTCAGACCTGTCGACAGCGGTGCACACTACCGCACCAACCCCGAACATGGCCCAAAGCAGCACATCGCCGCGCTTTGGCCGCAGCTCATCAAGCCCGCCGACGACCCGGACGAACGCTCGACCCGCTTTCCGCTGCCCAACCCCTATGTCGTGGTCGGTGGGCGCTTTCAGGAGGCGTATTATTGGGACAGCTATTTCACCCAGCTTGGCTTGCTGAAATCGGGTCAGCACGAAATCGTCCGCAACATGCTGGATAACTTTGCCTACGCGATCCATCAGATCGGCCACATCCCCAATGGCTTCCGGTCATATTTTCTGACCCGTTCACAGCCGCCTTTCTTCGCCGCGATGGTGCAGGACTATGGCCACGCAATCGGCGATCCGGCAGCGGCTTATGCGGAATACTTGCCTGCGATGCAGGCAGAGTATCGCTATTTCATGACCACCGCGCACGCCCACGATGGCCTTGCCCGCTATTGGGATACCGCGAACACCCCCCGGATCGAAATGTATGGCACCGATCTGGAATGGGCCGACCACGCGGCAGAACACCCAGAGTTCTTCCGTGATCTGCGGGCGGCTTGCGAAAGCGGCTGGGATTTCTCGTCGCGCTGGCTGACCGACCCTGCCGATCTGGGCACGATCCGCACCACGCA
>JBDSXE010000489.1:0-2917 GCA_039926325.1 Paracoccaceae bacterium
GTCGACAGGCAGTCCATCGCGGTAACGCCTGTCGCCGTAGCCTCGTCCAGCACACGCGCCATCAGCGACCGCCCAATGCCACATCGCAGGTGGCTGGGGTCCGTGGCCACATGACGCACTTGCGCCCAACCCTGCCCCCGCCCGCTCCACCCACCAGCGCCCACCACACGGCTGCCGTCATCGACCGCCAGATGATAGCGCCCCGACGCCAGCAACTCGGGCCGCGCCCGCGTCAGCAGTGGCACAGCCGTCACCATGATCGAGGGGGGATAATCCTTGGCCAGCAGCCGAGGGTAACAACGCCCTAGCAAATCATCCACCGCCGCAAGATCGGCTATCGTGGCAAGTCGCAGGGTCAGGGCCTGAGCCATCAGACCAAGATAGACCAGCCAGCGCAAATGAAAAGGCCGCACCCAAGGGCACGGCCTGACATTCGATCGGATCGGCAGATGTTACTTGATCTTGCCTTCTTTGTATTCAACATGCTCCCGCTTGACGGGATCGTACTTTTTGACTGACATCTTTTCGGTCATGGTGCGAGCATTCTTCTTGGTGACATAGAAGTGCCCGGTGCCAGCCGTCGAGTTCAGACGGATCTTGATCGTCGCCGGTTTGGCCATAGTCGTCTCTCCTGCATCAGGGCAGCACCGCCGCCCCGCGAAATCCTTGAAGCCCGCCTTTTAGCGACGCACCACGCAGAGTCAACCGCAAACCGTCCGGAAATCGCGGCTAACTGGTGCAAGTCGGCATTCCTGCGCACGATGGTTTAATCGCCCGCCGTCTAAAAATCGTAGAGACGAAATAAAGACGTGACCAAGACGCAATAAAGAGAGACTATTCTGAACGATTTCAGCTTATTAACCCCCATTGTCTACGAAATTTGCGCGGATGGCCTGTAAGCCGGATTCTGTCCAGGGGTTACCCCCTTGGATGATCATTCCTCTGCCGCACCTGTTACCAGGGCGGTCAAGCTGCCAACCCGGGCCTCTGGGCTGAAGCGTCCCTGTGGCGGTATCCTTTCGGACCAAACCCACGCGAGGCCCCTATTCGGCGTTGCTCCGGGTGGGGCTTGCCATACCGTCCCGGTTACCCGGTCCGTGGTGGGCTCTTACCCCACCGTTTCACCATCACCGTGGTTTGCGTCTTGGGCCTAAGCCTTTGACACCACGGCAGACTATTCTCTGTGGCGCTTTCCCTGAGGTTGCCCCCGCCGGGCATTACCCGGCACCCTTGCTTCATGGAGTCCGGACTTTCCTCGAAGCCCCCATTACGAAGAACCCCGCGATCACCCAGCCATCCGCGCGACGTGCGACTTACGCCGAGGGATGCTGCACGTCAACCGGGAAGCGCCGAGCCAATTCGGCAGCCATACCGGCATCCACAGCGTCAAGCGGCCCCGTCGCCCAAGGCCGAAACCGCAACCTAAACGCCGCAAGCAGCGCATCCTCGCCAACGTCCGGATAGCCAAAGGCACGCAGTGACGGAGTAAACTTAACAATATCAGTTGGTTGAGCGTCAGGCCAAATCGACAAACCCGTCAACGCCAACCTGCGCCAATCAAATCGCCTGCCCGGATCGGCCTTCCGCAAAGGTGCCATATCCGAATGCGCGATAACCCCATGTAAAGCAATTTTCCACCGCGCGATCACCTGAATAAGCAGCTTTTCCAGCGCCGCCATCTGAACCTCTGGAAACGGCTGCGCTCCCGGATTTGCCAGCTCGACGCCGATAGAATGCGAATTTACATCCCGTATCCCAGCCCATTCACCAGCCCCGGCATGCCAGGCACGCTGGCTTTCCGCCACTAGTGCTTGTGCCTCACCCGTCTCGCTGATCAACCAATGCGCCGAAACCTCCGCCAATGGATCGCAAAGCCGCGCGCGCGCCTGAGCACATGTTGCCATGCCTGTGTAGTGCAAAACCACCAGCGAGGGCACCACGCCACCGCGCCGCTCACCGAAATTCGGCGAGGGATAACCGCTCACTGCAACGCGGTACGGAATGGCCGGGGGTCCCAATCACAGGCAAACCCGTCCCCGTCCGGGTCAAGCGCCTTGCTGTCCTTCTGAGGCCCGCCAGCGGCCAAAAATGCCTGCTGCGCCAGATCGGGCGAAGTGAACTTGCCACATGCCTTCTGTGGGCTCGTCAGGTAGAAAGACGGGCGATTGTATAGCTTTACGCCAACAGGATTGTTGGTCGCTATCGCATATTCCGCGATATTCGGTCCGGCATCCCCTGTCCGTGTCGGCAACGCGCCCGGCTGCACAACCACGTATTGCTGCCGATTGGCCTCGATCCGGGCCTTGTCGCTGGCGATGGATTCGCGCGAAGTCACGGCACTGAAATCCTGCTCGTCCGAAACACCGCCAGTGACATAGTTCATCTCTGAAGTAGTCTCCTGAATACCCGCCGGCGCATTCCCCCGCGCCCTTTCGCCTGATTGTGCGGCGGGATCACCCGTTGGGGCCGTCATACCCGCGGTCGTCGTCCCCGCCTCAGCTGCTGTGATTGCCGACGCTGCGGCATCCGTCGAAAATTGCGTCGCGGGCGCTGAGGCTACGGCACCATATGCACCGGTTTGGGTCGGCGAAATTCCAGCCGTGCTGTTATGGATGTAGCTGTTGTAGTTATCGAACCCAACACCGGATTCGGGAACCGTGGGGCCGCAGGCCACCAGCCCGCAGGCCAGCAACATCAGGATAGGCGCACGCATCATCTGCCTCGAAGTTCTTTCACTTTGCGCGGGCCTTACCACCATTTTGCGGCCTTTGCTACAAACCCTGCCGCCCGCTCCAGAACATAAGCGTGATTGAGCAATTCGCCCTCTTCCCAAGGCCGTCCGATCAGTTGCAGCGCCAGTGGCAACCCCTTGCGATCCAACCCAACAGGAACCGAAATCCCGGGCAGTCCCGCCAGG
>JBDSXE010000490.1:0-4183 GCA_039926325.1 Paracoccaceae bacterium
TCAACCGATCCACGGCGATCCACCCTCCGGCGTGCCCTCCTCGGCATACCTTCGCTGCAACGTCTCGCGCAGTTTGACGCGGCTGGCGGCCTTGGGGTCTGTATTCGGCGCGTCGATCCATTCCTCACCGATCATCTCCGCCGCCTCGCCGAAGCGCGGCTTGGCGTCGGCGTGATAGTCGGCGCGGGCCTTGTAGTGGTTGATCGTTTCGGCCCCCTTGATTACCCCGGCCAGCCTCGCGTGCATGTAGCTTTTCAGCACCTCGTTGATGCGGGGGCCGTAGCCCTGACCCATCGACTTGAAGAATTTGACCACGTCCTCGTCCAGTCCCAGATTGACCGCCGTCTTGCGCCGGGCCGGGGCGGCTTGGGCGATCTCGTGCCAGGCGGGCGGGATGCGGCCGGTCATCTCAATCGTGTTGTGCAGATCCCACTCCAGACGGCGCATGGCGTCCTGCATATAGCCGAAATGGGCGCGCTGGCGGGCGGTGAATTTGGCAAGATCGGGCATGGAGCGGCTCCTTTTGCGGCCAGATTGGCGGGAAAAGGTGAAGACGGGGTTAGAGAGGGGTTCTTTATGCATCCAAGACGCGATGTAGATCGTTAAGACGCCGTTAACTTTGGGGCGGTTACGTAGGGGGATGCGTCTTTTCCCCCTGATTTTCCTTGCCGCCTGCGGCGCGCAGCCCTCGCCCACCATGATCGGTGCGCACAGGGTAGATGTCACCCGCGACGGGCGGCAATACACTGTTTTCTATACCGAAAACCGGGTAGAGGTGATCCGCCTCGGCTATGCCCACAACGGCGAACATGAGACGATCCGCGCCACGATGCTGGCCGTGATCCCAGAAGTAACACACTGTAAAGTCAGCGAAACCTCCCTGATGGGTGACTCAGGAGAGATGCACGGCAACATCAACTGCCCGAAGGCCCCTTGATAACCAAAACCCACCCCGCATAAGCCCCCGCAGCCCCAAACAAAACGGCCCAAAGCGGACTGCCCGACCACAGCTCAAACCCACCCCAAAGCAGCGGCAGAACAGCAGTAGCCCACCTGCGCCAGACCACCCTGAAAAACGGGTCGTCCGCATCTAGCAACTTCTTCATTTTGCAGCCTTTTCCCGTGTTCGGTTGTCCAAATCCTAGCCCGAAATCCTGCTTGCCGCAACCCGCGCCGCAGCCTATCCTTCCCTTGCACTGACCCCATCAACAGGAGATTTTCATGACCGTTTCAGCCCTGCTTTTCATCCTTATCATCGGTGCCATCGCGGGCTGGTTGGCTGGAAAAATCGTGTCAGGGTATGGGTTTGGCCTGTTGGGGAACATAGTGGTCGGCATCGTCGGAGCGTTCATCGCTGGCCTGATCTTCCCCCGGATCGGCCTCACGTTTGGTGGTGGAGTGATCGCGTCGATCATTCACGCCACCCTCGGCGCGGTGATCCTGTTGGTACTGATCCGGCTGGTAAAACGGGTCTGACGTTAACCGGATTTTAGCGATGACCTGACAGTCTAGCGGAAGCTGCGGGCGATGCGATGAATCCGGTAGATGGTTATGTCAGGCTCAAGAACAATGTCCAAGCGTTGGAAGTTCGTGCAGTGGCGCTGCACGACATATTCCTGCAGCCCAGTCGCGATTGCCGAGCAACCGGTATGAGATTGTGATCAAACGGTGGAACTTCAACACGCACCCGCTTTCGCCCGATATCTTGAACAATTCGCGCTACTGGCCGGAAAGCAGCAATGCGGTGCTGAGGTTAAACGGTTAGGATGTGACGGCAATTGAGGGGTTCTGACGAAGCTAAGCCAGCGGTCAGATGCACGGACTACCTTCCTCGCCGCGCCTTGCCGCCCCTTTGGCCCGGCCTGCCGCCCGTCGACCTGCCCCCCCGTTTCACCGCAGACTCTACTGCCGCATCCACATCAGCTTGCCGCGCCAAGGGGTCGTCGGCAACGGCCAGTTCAACCGCCTCCAATCGCTTCACCTCGTCGCGCAGCCGTGCCGCTTCTTCGAACTCCAGGTTCTCGGCAGCTTTACGCATTGCCAGCCGCAGCGCGTCTAGGTGGGCCGACAGGTTCGGTCCGATCAGCGGTTGGTCGACCTTGGCCGTAATGCGGGCCTGATCGGTGTCGCCATTCCACAAACCATGCAGAACGTCGTCGACATTCTTCTTGATCGTTGTCGGCGTAATGCCGTGTTCCAGGTTGTAAGCCGCCTGCTTTTCCCGCCGCCGTGTCGTCTCGCCAATCGCCCGCTCCATCGACCCGGTGATGCGGTCGGCATACATGATCACCCGGCCATCGACGTTGCGCGCCGCCCGCCCGATGGTCTGGATCAATGAGGTTTCCGACCGCAGGAAGCCTTCCTTGTCGGCGTCCAGAATGGCAACAAGCCCGCATTCCGGGATGTCCAAACCTTCACGCAACAGGTTGATGCCCACGAGCACATCGAAGGCGCCAAGCCGTAAATCTCGCAGGATTTCAATGCGTTCCAGCGTATCGATGTCAGAATGCATATATCGGATGCGTATGCCCTGTTCGTGCATGTACTCGGTCAGGTCTTCGGCCATACGCTTGGTCAGCGTTGTCACAAGCGTCCGCAAGCCCGCCTTGGCGACGCGCCTGACTTCGTCCAGCAGGTCATCGACCTGCATTTCGACAGGCCGGATTTCGATTTGCGGATCCACCAGCCCGGTGGGGCGGATCACCTGTTCCGTAAAGACGCCGCCGGTCTGCTCCAACTCCCAGGCGGCCGGCGTCGCGGATACGAACACCGACTGCGGGCGCATCGCATCCCACTCTTCGAATTTGAGCGGCCGGTTATCCATGCAGGACGGCAGGCGGAAGCCGAACTCTGCAAGGGTAAATTTGCGGCGGAAGTCGCCCTTGTACATGCCGCCGATCTGCGGCACCGAGACGTGGGATTCGTCTGCGAAAACAATGGCATTGTCGGGGATGAATTCAAAAAGCGTCGGAGGCGGTTCACCGGGGGCACGACCGGTCAGATAGCGCGAATAGTTCTCGATCCCGGCGCAGGATCCGGTTGCTTCCATCATCTCGATATCGAAGTTGACGCGCTGTTCCAGCCGCTGCGCCTCTAGCAGTTTGCCCTCTTTTACGAACTGATCCAGCCGTTGCGTCAGTTCAAACTTGATCGCCTTGGCCGCCTGTTGCAGCGTCGGGCGCGGCGTGACGTAGTGGCTGTTGGCATAGATGCGGATCTGGTCGAACGTGTCGGTCTTGTGGCCGGTCAGTGGGTCAAATTCGACAATGGATTCAAGCTGATCGCCAAAGAACGAAAAGCGCCATGCGCGGTCCTCAAGGTGGGCAGGCCATACCTCCAAGCTGTCGCCGCGCACGCGAAACGACCCGCGTGTGAACGCCTGATCGTTGCGGCGATAGGCTTGCCCGACCAGTTCGGCCATGACACGCCGCTGGTCGTAACTTTGGCCCGAAATCAGGTCTTGTGTCATGGCCGAATAGGTTTCGACCGAGCCAATGCCGTAGATGCACGACACTGAGGCTACGATAATTACGTCGTCCCGCTCCAACAGCGAACGGGTGGCGGAGTGGCGCATCCGGTCGATCTGTTCGTTGATCTGGGATTCCTTTTCGATAAAGGTATCTGTGCGGGCGACGTAGGCTTCGGGTTGATAGTAGTCATAGTAGCTGACGAAATACTCGACAGCGTTGTCGGGGAAAAAACCTTTGAATTCAGCATATAACTGTGCCGCCAGCGTCTTGTTGGGGGCCAGAATGATCGCGGGCCGCTGGGTTTCCTCGATGATTTTGGCCATCGTAAATGTTTTGCCGGTGCCCGTGGCCCCCAGCAAAACCTGATCCCGTTCGCCAGCCATCACGCCTGCGCTAAGTTCCGCAATTGCGGTCGGCTGGTCGCCAGCGGCCGTGAAAGGCGTGTGCATCACGAAGCGGCGACCTCCCTCCAGCTTGGGACGGACCAGCACGTCAGGGCGTTCGGTCAGGGCATTGATGTTGTTATGCGGCATGGGTGATTCCCTTCGGACGTCCAATATATTCCGTTTTTGTTCACGGGTAAGGGGTGCCCGCTTTTTCGTTAACCTTCGTTTCCAAACCGCTATTGGAACCGATTCAATCTTAGCGAAATCGTCGATCCAGAACGCTGCTTATGGTTGAAATGTGCGATATCTTGCGGCAGAGTGGCCGGG
>JBDSXE010000491.1:0-13213 GCA_039926325.1 Paracoccaceae bacterium
ATCTTCTGCATGACCGATTGCGCGGTAAGCTCAAGCCCGATGATGCCGACAAAGATCAGCGCCGCCGTGATGTAACCCAAACTGCGGTTCGTCACCTTGCCATGCAACCATGCCCAACGCTGTGCCACTGACATCATTCACCAGCGGCTGACAGTAAGGCGCGTCAGTTGCCAAACGCTCTGCGAATAGATCAGGTCACTTCGGTAGGCCGGTGATGAATCATAGGGATAGACAAGCCAGATCGGCCCGGATTCGCGTATCGAGAATTGCTTGCCGTTTTTGCGGGTCGCAAGGATCGGAAAATCCTGACTGACGGTCTGCGGCAGCAGCGTGACGCTGTAGTCGTTTGCCGCGCTGGCCGTAATTCTTCCGGGTTCAGCCTCCAGCCAATCAAGCACGCCCATCAGGGTTGGGCCCGAAAATGTGACCTTCCCCTCGGTCCAGATTGTCGTGGTGCTAAAAGTGGTCTGCGGCAAGCTGTCTAGCATCGCAAGATCGAATAGCGCCATTTGACCCGAGTTTTCCCGGTGGATCGCTCCATCCACGTCAAGGATGACATCCCCTTGCGGACCTGCGAAGGCAGTTGTTTGGGCAACAGCCGAGAACGGCAAGCACGATACCATTGCGGCCATGAATTCGCGCCGAGTGTTCATTGAACATCTTTCTAGGGCGTGCCGGGCATCTGGTTGTGCGACGGCCTAGCCCCTTGCCGTGGCGGAAAAGTGGGCTAGTTGTTAGATATACCTTTGTATAGCTTGGCGTACTACCCTTACTTTCGACGCAGTTGAGAGGTAGTGTTTGCATCGCGCATTCGGTGCCACTCTCGGGTGCAACACTCTGTTTATGTGTGTTTGAATGGCGGCCAGACAGGCCGATAACCGCAACGTCGGATGCGGTAGAAAGTGCGCTTACTGATGGACAAGTTACACTCGGTTGCCGCGATCTCTGTTCTGATCGCTGACGACCACGACCTCGTACGTGATGCACTAGCCCAGGCTTTGAGGGCAGACCAAAGATTTTCCGTGACGACGGCAGACAGTTATGCGGCAGCAGTGGCCGAGATCGACCGATTGGGCAAGGTTGATGTGCTGCTGCTTGATATCGTGATGCCGGGGATGAACGGACTGAAAAGTATCGCGGAGTTCGTAAAGTTCAACGCCGATGGCTGCGTCGTGGTCTTCTCTGGCAATACCGCCTCCGATTTCATCGATCAGGCAGTTGCGCTGGGCGCGCGCGGCTTCATCCCCAAGACACTTCCACTGCGCTCGCTTGCTACCGCGATTCAACTGATCGCCTCTGGCCAGATTTTCGTGCCGGTCTGGGCCGGCATCCAAACCAAGGAACCTGAAGGCGATGATCTTGATCGTCTTACATCAAGAGAACTTGATGTTCTGAATCGTGTTTCAGACGGTTGGACCAACAAGGAGATTGCCTGGAAAATCGGTGTCGCCGAGGTGACAGTGAAAATGCACATGCGTTCGATATGTGAAAAGCTCAAAGCAAAGAACCGCGCACATGCAGCAATCATTGCGGCCCAGGCAGGCCTGCTGCAACCGGACCGTTTCATGACCTGAATACGGTCGGCCCATGCTTTAATACGACGCCGCTGAACCGCCTTGCGCTTGGTCCAAAACGTCATTTTCGCCCACAAAAGCTTCCCAAAACCGTCCTATGACTTAAACCCAACCAGAGTCTCCGTTGTTTTACCGCCGATGCTGCTCAGGAAAATCGCCTGCAAGTGGTGCGCGCGGGCGAATTCCGGCCCGGCCACATCGCCTAGAACCATCAGAACGGTCGCCCATGCATCGGCTAGCATACATGTCTGGTGCAGCACCGTGACCGACACCAGCGGGCTAACGGCAGGACCGCCGGTTCTAGGGTTCATCGTGTGCGAGACCCGCAAGTTGCCCAACGTCACAAAATGCCGGTAGCCGCCAGAGGTCGCGATGGCCTGGTCCGACAGCTCGATCATCGCGCGCCCGCTGCGGCGGGTTGCATCCGGTTCCTCCAGTGCTACCGCCCAAGGGCGGTCGTCGGGGCGCACCCCTGCCCCGACAAGCTCGCCATCAAGACCGCACAGGAAATTCGCCACACCATGATCGCGCACGACCTGGGCCAACACATCCACGCCATAGCCCTTGGCGATGCCGGACAAATCCGCCACCAGCGCAATCGCCTTTCGGGCCCGGAGGCCGTCAAGATCAAGGTCAAGCACCTCGAAACTGCGTAATGATTTGCCGAGATGGGCCGAGATTTCAGCCAAATCAGTAGCCCCTTTCGCGGGACCAAATCCCCAAGCTTGAACCATTGCCCCGACACCGATGTCGAATAACCCGTCGGAAGCGCGGCCGATGTCCAGCGCCTGCTGTAGTACGAACAGCAATTCCGCCGGCAGCATCACCCAGTCGCCAACCGGCGCCGCATTAAGTCGGCTCAGATCGCTGTCGGCACGCCAGTTGCTCATCTGCGCCTCGACCCGTTCGATAGCGGCACTGCAGGCAATTGTGATCAAATCCGCCAGCGCATCGTCGCAGGCAAGCCTGACCGACCAGCGGCTGCCCATTGCCGGTCCGGACAACGTTCGCAGCATCAATAGGCATCCTCAAGATAGCGCCCCTCGGCGCGCAGCCGCGCGACTGAAATACCAATCGGGCCAAGCGCATCTTCAACCTCTTCGGCCACGGCGCGCGCCATAGCGATGGATCCGCAGACCAGAATCTGGCCACCACGCTGGATCTGACGTCGCAGGTGGGCGGCATCCCAGCGCAAGCGATCCTGAACGTAGGCGCGATCCCTCGTCCGGCTAAATGCAGTGATCAGCCGCTTCAACCGGCCCTCGCGCAGGCCAGCGATCAATTCGCCCGCGTATAGGTAATCGGACACCGGATCGCGCGCGCCAAAATAAAGCTCGGTCTCCCGACCCTTTCGGGCGCCACGCAAAAAACCGATCATCGGGCCTACTCCGGTGCCCGCGGCAATCAGGATAACCGGCCCCTGCGCCTGCGGTCGAAAAGCTTTATTGGGACGGATGAACGCCCTGATCCTGGTGCCCGGCTCTATCTCGTTGAGCCAGGGCGAACAAACGCCCCCCGGCATTTTGCGTACGGCAATTTCAACAAAACCATCCCGGCGTGATGAAGCAAGTGAATAAAGCCGCGGCAAGGCGCTGCCGGGCGGCAGAATCCCAAGCAAATCGCCGGCCTCGAACCGGGTGCCGCGCGACAGGAAGCCGCGCCAGCCATCTGGTTTGACCACTGCGAAGCGCAGCACTGCCACCGGCGCCTGGACTTGCGCCCCGTAATCCTGACGCGAGATCAGCTCCAGTTCTGTCGTTGCCGGAAGCGAGGCATGATAGTCCGGTTCCAATTTCAAGCTAAGCAGCTCGCCAAAAGTCTGCACCCAGGCGGTGAAGTCGGCGGCGGATTGGCGGTCCACACGGCCGAATGGCATAAAGTGCTGCCAACCGGCCGCCTCAAGTGCGCTGCCGACTTTGTCGGCATAGCCACAATAGGCGGGAAAGTTGCGGTCACCGAAGGCGAGGATGGCAAACGGCATTGGCGAAGCGGCAGCCAACTTGTCAAGAAACCGGCGGGCGCTCGCAGGCGGTTCGCCATCTCCATAAGTAGCCGTCATGAACAGGATGCCGCCGGCCTGCGGGTATTCTGCCAGGTCATTCATCGCCGCAACATGGATGTTCAGACCGTGCTTGTGCAGCTCATCCGACAGCGCAGAGGCAAAGCCCCAGGTAGAGCCCCCCTCCGACCCCACAAGGATCACCAGATCAGCGACCGGCGCTCTGGCGTTATGGCGCAAGCGCGGCAAGCTGCGACGGCGGGCGGCCCAGATCATCGTGCCGGTGACGGACAATACCGGGACCATCAGCGCCGACAGCCCAAGAACAAGCCCGACCAGCCAAAGCCCCTGTCCGGTGTGCAGCTTGTAGATGAACTCCCATATCTGTCGGGCCGGACCATACTGGGTCCAGTTCGTCATCTGTCCGGTGACCGGATCAACGTAACCTTCACCTGCGGCAGTCTGGATCAGGAATGCCCCGGCCGGATCACCTTGCGCGGGAAAGGTCAGATCGCGCAAATCCTGTAAGGGAATCGCCTGAAGTGCCGACAGTTGGTCAACTGGCAGGGGCGATCCGGCGGCAACTGCGTCCGGAATGGCCGCCGAGACGGTCGTACCATCTTCAATGATCCCAAAGGTCGCAAGGGACATGTATGACCCGGTCAAGGCGGATACAAAAAGACCCGCCATCGCCAGCCGCGCCAGTCTGGCGTGCCAGCCACGAGCAGCCGGAGCGCGCACCGGTTTGGACAGACTGCGCCAGCCACCCAGCGACAGGACAAGCAGAAAAAGCCCACTGCCCGCCATCAACAACATCACTCCCGCGCTGATACCCGTCGCCGCATGGCCGCTCTGGTCCAGAAAAAAGGACCGGTGCATTTCCTTGACCCAATCAAGGAATCCGCCCTCATTGGCCGGGGCGCCCGCCGCGCCGGTTGCGGGGTCGATCGTCACGGTCTTGAAGCCAAGCTTGGCCTTGAGACCGGCACTGATCACTCCGTTCGGGCTGCGATGCAGCCTGCCAAGGCCGGGGTTTGCCGCCTCTGCCCGAGCGGCCACTTCGGCAACGGTCAGGCCAGCCGCGACCGGTGCCTGCACCCGATCCAGCGTGGGCGCCACCGACAGGATCGCGCCCGTTGCAGCCAAAATCGCCAGGACCACCCCGAAGATCAGCCCAGGGATAGAGTGCAAGTGGCGGAGCATGGGTCGCCCTTACAGATCGTACTTCAGGGTTGCGACGAAACCGTCGCCGGAAATCGGCTTGCCGGCACCATCCTTGGTGATCGGCACGACGATGTCGTTCGGGCTTTCGGCGACATTCTCGGCAGCGGCGTCGACGTGCAGCACATAACCGGCCTGCATCATCGCGTCCGAAATATCGGTCGTCACGGTCAGCGTGCGACCCGACCCGACGCTGGCACCGGTGATGCCATCGACGCCCTGGCCACCAGTCGCACTGAACCACGTCCGCAGGTGTTGCCAGTACCGGGTCCGGCCGCCCGCGACCCAAACCGTGCTTTTGTAGTTGCCGGCCGCATCGGTCAGATACATCGCCAGAAATGCATTCGGTCCGGAATATTGCGCGATGGTCACGCTGATCTTGACCGGGCTGGCCTCGGCGGCAATCGGGACAAGGGCTGCCAGGCTAAGGGCAAGGGCTGTGGTTGTGCGGTACATTGTAACTCCGATCATTCGATAAAGTGGCCTTCCGTTGCTGGTCACAACTGCAGGCTCGTCGTAGTAGCGTTTCGTTTCGTGCCGGTCGTCATGATCCCCAGCCATGCCAAGCAGTTTCAGCGTCAGCAGGTCGAACACCGTTTCAACCAATTTGCCCGACTGATCCGCCGCGCGGGGCCGATAACATCAAGCATCGACGCAAAGACGAATTCCGCAGGCGCCGACAGCGAGGAAAGGCAGGCAAGGACAACGACGGCGATTCGGATCATTTAGGGGGCTTCCATTGACGTCTCGTGATAAAAGCACGGCACGCTGACACGGACCTGAATGCCGGTTACCGATCCATTCAGGTTGGCAACCACTTGATCCGGCATCGCGCTCGGCATGATGGCGCACCATTCCGCTGATTGGGGATCGCCCCTGAAATGGGTCGCACCGCGTTCAACCTGATCGCATCAAAACACCGTCGCGCGGACTTCGCGCCGTCTATTGGCATATGTTCGGGATCTGACAGACCAGCGTCACAACAACGGCCTCAGCAACTCGTGCCAGATTTGATGGAATTTCTGGCGGCAAAATCAGGTCTGTGCGTGGCGGGACTGCGGGCACGCTCCACACACTCCGACGCAACATGCGGACCGTGAAATCACCAGACATCAATGGGATAGGTGGTGGCGGTGGTGTCAGACGAATGCGAACTCGTCTCAGTCTTCCCGCCAGATTAACTGGTTAGGCTGCGAAGACTTGGCGCTTTGAAATAAAGGAGTCCGGCAGATCTTCGACGTTTCGCAGCGGTAGTGGAAACTGGACGTTCATCATCACCGTTAACCCGGTGATCTCCGTCGAAGTCTTGAAATTCCAAAAGGGACCGAGTTTTGTCGTTCGTGATGCCAACCCGAGTGTCCCAGTCGCTTCCGAATTTTTGCTCTGACAAAGACTTCAGGTGGTTTCCAGCGCCTTTTTGACGGACTGAATAAAGCTTGCGGCAACGTGCCCGTCGATGATGCGGTGGTCGAAGGATGAGGACAGGTTCATCATCTTGCGGATGGTGATCGCGCCGTCGATCACCACCGGGCGCTCGGTGATGCGATTGACGCCGATCACCGCGACTTCCGGCGCATTGAGGATCGGGGTCGCGGCAATGCCGCCAAGCGCACCAAGGCTGGTCAGCGTCAGGGTCGAGCCTGACAGATCTGCGACGGCGGATTTGGCCTTTTGAGCCGCCGCCGTCAGCCGAGCGATTTCGGCGGCCAACTGCCACAAATCAAGCGCCTCGGCATGGCGGATCACCGGGACCAGCAGGCCGCGCGGGGTTTGGGTCGCGATACCGATGTGCAGCGCGGCGAAGCGGTGCATCACACCCGCCTTGTCATCGAACAGGGCGTTTACGTCGGGATATGCGGCGATGCTTTTGACCACGGCCAAGATCAGGAAGGGCAGCAAGGTCAGGTGCGGACGCTGCGGGTTCGCCGCGTTCAATTGGTGGCGCTGCACCTCAAGGGCGGTGACGTCGACTTCCTCAATATAGGTGAAATGCGGAATGCGGGCGTGGGCATCCTGCATCCGTTCGGCGATCCGCCGGCGCAGGCCGACGACCGGAACCGCTTCACCACCCGGCGGCAGAGTCAGCACTGGCTGGCTTTGCGGGTTGTGCAACAGGCGATCAAGGTCGCCATGCAGGACACGGCCATCAAGGCCGCTGCCCGCGACGGAGTCGAGGCCTATTCCCATGGCTGCGGCGCGGGCGCGGACAGCCGGGGCCGCCAGAGCACTGGTCCCGGACGCGGGCGTTGTGGCGGGTTTGGCAACCGCAGCCGCCGGTGCTGCTGCTGCCTTGGCGACCGTAGGCACCTCAGGAGTCGCGACGTCAAAGGTCGCCAGCGCCGCGCCGACTTGGACTTTGCTGCCGACAGCACCCGAGCGCGACAGAACAATGCCGCCAACCGGCGCAGAGATTTCAACTGCCGCCTTGTCGGTCTGCACATCGACCAGCGGCGCGTCCTCGGCAATCACATCGCCGACCTCCACATGCCAAGCCAAGATTTCAACCTCGGCGATGCCTTCGCCGATGTCGGGCAGCTTGAATACATGGGTTGTCATCGTGTCCTCCCCTAAATTAAAGCGGTTTTCGTGAGTCCATTCACTCGCAGGCTCAGACGGCCAGCGTTTGTTGCATCGCCTCACCCACGCGGCGCGGTCCGGGGAAATAGTCCCACTCAAAGCTGTGCGGGTAGGGCGTGTCCCAGCCGGTGACCCGCAGGATCGGCGCTTCGAGGTGATAAAAGCAGCGTTCCTGCACCAGAGCCGACAATTCGGCACCAAAGCCGCCGGTGCGCGTGGCCTCGTGCACGATCACGCAGCGGCCGGTCTTGCTGACCGAGGCCACAATGCTGTCGATGTCGAGCTGCAATAGGCAGCGCAGGTCGATGATTTCGGCGTCAATGCCGGTTTCGGCCGCTGCCGTCATCGCCACATGCACCATCGTACCATAGGTCAGAACGGTCAGCGCGGACCCGGCGCGCACGATAGCCGCCTGCCCCAGCGGTATGGTGTAATAGCCAATCGGCACCTCGGCAGCGGGATGACCAGCCCAGGCTTGTGCTGGCCTTTCCGGATGACCGTCGAATGGACCAGAGTACAGCCGCTTGGGTTCAAAGAACAGCACCGGGTCGTCATCCTCGATGGCGCTGATCAGCAGGCCCTTGGCGTCGTAAGGGGTGGCGGGAATTACGGTTTTGATACCGCAGACGTGGGTAAACAGGCCTTCCGGGCTTTGGCTGTGGGTCTGCCCGCCGAAAATCCCGCCACCATAAGGGGCGCGGATTGTCAGCGGCGCCCAGAATTCACCGGCAGAGCGATAGCGCAGCTTTGCCGCCGCCGAGACGATCTGATCAAACGCGGGGTAGATGTAATCGGCGAACTGGCATTCGACGACCGGGCGCAGACCGTAAGCGCCCATGCCGATGGCGACGCCGACAATGCCGGCTTCGGCTATTGGCGTGTCGAACACCCGCCGGTCGCCGTGGCGCTGCTGCAAGCCATCGGTGCAACGAAAGACGCCGCCGAAAAAGCCGACGTCCTCGCCCAAGACCAGAACATCGGGGTCGCGCTCCAGCATAACGTCCAAAGCGGAGTTGATCGCCTGAACCATGGTCATTTGAGTCATCAATCGGCCTTTCCGGTCAGAGCGTTCAGTCGCCGCAATTCCGCTTGCTGTTCGCGCAAATGCCAAGGCATGTCCTTGTAGACATCCTCGAAAATCGTGGCGGGGTCGTGGTGCGGCCCGTCGGAGTGGGTGCCATAGCTTTGCGCGAGGGCGTTGGCGACGCGAACCTGTTCGTCAAGTTCGGCCAGCAGTTCGGCATGGCGCGTCTCGTTCCATTCGCCAAGGCTGATCAAATGTCGCTTCAAGCGGTCAATTGGGTCGCCCAGTGGCCAATGGACGCTTTCGTCTCCGGGGCGATAGCGCGAGGGGTCGTCGCTGGTCGAGTGCGGGGCGACGCGGTAGGTGAACAGCTCGATCAGCGTCGGGCCGTGGTTGGCGCGCGCCCGTTCGGCGGCCCAGCGGGTGACGGCATAGACCGCCAAGAAATCATTGCCGTCCACCCGGATGCCGGGCAGACCAAAGCCGATGGCGCGCGAGGCAAAGGTTGCCTCTTCGCCGCCCGCCACACCTTGGGCTGACGAAATCGCCCATTGATTGTTGACCAGGTTCAGGACCACCGGGGCGTGGTAGACAGCGGCGAAGGTCAGCGCGTGGTGAAAATCCCCCTCTGCCGACGCGCCCTCGCCAATCCACGTGGCGGCAATGTCGCGGCCCTGTTTGTAGGCCGAGGCCATCGCCCAGCCCACAGCCTGAGGGCATTGCGTCGCCAGATTGCCCGCCAACGTGAAGAATCCGGCCTGCCGCACCGAATACAACACGGCCAATTGGCGGCCCTTCAGCCGATCATGGGTGTTGGCATATATTTGGCACATCATATCAAGGATCGGCCAGTCGCGGGCAATCAGCAGGCCTTGCTGACGATAGGTCGGAAAGCACATGTCGCCCTTGTTCAGCGCCAACGCCGCAGCCACTGCCACCGCCTCTTCGCCGGTGCATTTCAGGTAGAACGAGGTTTTGCCCTGCCGCTGCATCTTGAACATACGCTCATCAAAGCTGCGGGTCAGGGCCATCGCGCGCAAACCGCGCCGCATGAGGTCGGGCGACAGTTGCGGGTTCCATTCGCCACACGCCGCACCTTTGTCATCCAGCACCCGCACCAGCCCAAAGGCTAGTTCCCGTGTGGTGGAGGCTTTGGCATTGATGGGCGGGCGGCTGGCCTCACCAGCCTCGGGCAGTTCAAGATAGCTGAAATCGCTGGTGTCGCCGGGGCGAAAACGCGCCTCGGGGATATGCAGGCGCAGGGGCGGCGGTTTCATCATGCTTTCCTTTCAATCGCGTTCCACGGCCAGCGCGACAGCCTCGCCGCCACCAATGCACAAGGCGGCGACACCGCGCTTCAAGTCGCGCGCCTGCAGGGCGGCCAGCAATGTCACCAGAATCCGTGCACCAGAGGCACCAATGGGATGACCCAAAGCGCAAGCACCGCCATTGACGTTCAACTTGGCGCGCGGAATGCACAGATCCTGTGCCGCGATCATGGCGACGGCGGCAAAGGCCTCGTTCACCTCGAACAGGTCAACATCGTCCACGGTCCAGCCAGCCATGGCCAGCAGTTTGCGGATGGCAGGCACCGGAGCGGTGGTGAAAAGGCGCGGCGCGTGGGCATGGGTTGCATGGGCAACGATGCGGGCGGCTACCGGCAAATTCAGCGCCTGCGCGGTGGACGCACGGGCGATCAGCAAGGCCGCCGCACCATCCGAGATCGACGAGGAATTGGCGGCGGTGATGGTGCCATTCGCAGCGAAGGCCGGTTTCAACGTCGCAATCCGCTCAGGCTTGGCGCGCAGCGGGGTCTCATCCGCGTCAAAGGCGCCCACTGCGGCGATCTCTGCGGCGAAACTGCCAGTTGTTTGGGCAGCCCGTGCCCGGTTGAGGCTTTCCAGCGCGAAAGCGTCCTGATCTTGGCGCGAAAAGCGGTACTCCAGCACCGCCTCTTCGGCAAAAGCGCCCATCAGTTTACCGGGTTCATAGGCATCTTCCAGCCCGTCAAGATACAGGCTGTCGATCACCCGATCATGGCCAATCCTGGCACCGGCGCGGTGTTTGGCCAACAGGTAAGGCGCGTTCGACATGCTTTCCATGCCCCCGGCCACGATCAGGCTGGCACTGCCCGCCGCGATGATGTCGGCGGCCAGCATCACCGCTTGCAACCCCGAGCCGCACATCTTGTTGACCGTGGTCGCAGCAACGCTATCGGGCAGGCCCGCCCCCAGCCCGGCCTGCCGCGCCGGGGCTTGTCCCAGACCTGCCGACAGCACGCAGCCCATGACGATCTGCTCGATCTTGGCGGGATCGACGCCCGCCCGCTGCAGCGTGGCACGCACCGCGACCGACCCCAATTCGGTGGCCTTGAAACCCGCCAACTGGCCCATGAAACTGCCAACCGGCGTGCGGGCAAAGGCGGAAATGACGATAGGTTCCGACATCGTGAACCTCACTTTCAGGCAGTCTGGTCGAACAATTCACGGCCGATCAACATGCGGCGGATTTCAGAGGTGCCAGCACCGATCTCGTAAAGCTTGGCATCACGCAACAGCCGCCCAGCCGGGAAATCGTTGATATAGCCGTTGCCGCCCAGCGTCTGGATGGTTTGCAGGGCCAGTTCGGTGGCGCGTTCGGCGGCAAACAGGATGCAGGCGGCGGCATCACGGCGACAGGCCTCGCCCCGGTCGCAGGCTGCAGCCACCGCATAGACATAGGCCCGCGCCGCATTGGCAGCCGTGTACATGTCGGCCAGTTTGGCCTGCATCAGCTGGAACTCACCAATCGCCTGACCGAACTGGTGGCGGGCATGCAGATAGGGCAGGCACAAATCGAGGCAGGCGGCCATGATGCCCAAAGGCCCCGCCGCCAGCACGACGCGTTCGAAATCCAGACCCGACATCAGCACCGCAACACCTTTGCCGACCTGTCCCAGCACATTCGCCGCCGGCACCGCGCAGTCTTCAAACACCAGCTCACAAGTGTTGGAGCCGCGCATCCCCAGCTTGTCCAGCTTGGGTGAGGTGTGAAACCCAGGGCTGCCGCCTTCGACGAGGAACGCCGTGATCCCGCGCGGACCGGCCTCGGGATCAGTCTTGGCATAGACGATCAGCACATCGGCATCCGGCCCGTTGGTGATCCACATCTTGGTGCCGGTCAGCACAAAGGTGTCGCCATCGGCCCGCGCCCGCAATCGCATCGAAACCACATCAGAGCCGGAATTCGCCTCGGACATCGCCAGCGCGCCGACATGCTCGCCCGTAATCAGCCGCGGCAGAAAGCGGCGTTTTTGCGCGGTCGTGCCGTTGCGGGTAATCTGGTTGACCGCCAGATTGACATGCGCGCCATAAGACAGCCCGACCGAGGCCGAAGCCCGGCTCAACTCTTCAACAGCGACGCAGTTGGCCACGTATCCCATGCCAGCGCCGCCATACTCCGCCTCGGCCGTGATGCCCAAGAGGCCAAGCTTGCCAAGCTCGGGCCAAAGATCGCGTGGAAATTCATTATCGCGGTCGATGGCCGCCGCCCGCGGGGCCACGGCGTCGCGGGCAAAGCGGCGGACCAGATCGCGCAGCGCCTCTATCTCGGGGGCAAGCCCGAAATTCATGTTGGTCTCAAACATGGTGCCTCCTGAGTGCGCGGGCCGCGCGCGAATGTGAGCTAGCGCCAAGCACTTGGCAGGCCATCTCGCCGGCCGAAATCAGCCTGTCCAGCGCGATGCCGGTCGGCAGGCCAAGGCCATCCAGCATGTAGACCAGATCTTCGGTGGCCAGATTACCACCGGAAGCGGGCGCGAATGGGCAGCCGCCCAGCCCCGCCACCGCCGCGTCGATGGTGCTGACGCCAAGATCCAAGCAGGCCAGCACATTGGCCAGCGCCTGACCATAGGTATCATGAAAGTGCAAAGCGACGCGGCCAACGCCAATTTCCGCCGCAACATCGCGCACCAGCGCACACGCGATGTCCGGCGTGCCGATACCGATGGTGTCGCCCAGCGAAACCTCGGCGCAGCCCATGGCGATGAGGTCGGTCGCAACGCGCACCACGGTTGACGGGGCGATCTTGCCCTCATAGGGGCAGCCCAAAACGCAGCTGACATAGCCGCGCACCTTTATGCCTGCGGCAAGTGCATCGGCAGCGACATGGCGGTATTCCGTAAGGCTTTCGTCGATGCTGCGCCGGATATTGTGCTGGGAAAACGTCTCGGATGCCGAGGCGAAGATCGCGATTTCGCGCGCACCAGCCGCAATCGCTGCGGCAAGACCCTGAGCGTTGGGCACTAGAACCGGCAGACGCAGGTTGGTGCAATCGACTAGACCGGCCAGAACCTGAGCGGTGTCTGCCAATTGCGGCACGAGCTTGGGCGAGACAAAGCTGCCCGCCTCGATCGAGGTCAGTCCCGCCGCCGCCAGCGCTTTGATCAGGGCGATGCGCGTGGCGGGGGGCAGGACGGCAACCTCGTTCTGCAAACCGTCACGCGGCCCGACTTCGACAATCCGGATGCAGGCGCCGCGGCTCATGGCGCGGGCTCCATCACCACGAGTTCCGCACCCATGGCAACCCGGTCGCCCGGTTTGACCCGTAATGCGGCGATGCTGCCACTCCGGGGTGCCAAGATGGCATGTTCCATCTTCATCGCCTCGATGACGACCAGGGGGTCGCCTTTGGCCACCGCTTGCCCGGCGGTGACGGCGACCAGCACCACGGTGCCCGGCATCGGGGCGGTCAACTGGCCGTCCTCGGCCTGCCGCGCGCTGGCTGGATGGTAGGGGTCGAGCAGAGTGAAGTTGTGCTCTCGTCCGGCACTGAACAGGG